>JAQUTW010000005.1 GCA_028694215.1 Paludibacteraceae bacterium
TCAGCGGTATAGGTGCACTACCACCTACTGACAACTTTATAACTTTTGTAAATAAGTCTCTAAAAAGTACTACGTATAAAGAGCGATTTTATATACAAGTAGATAAAAAAGTATTAAACAAAATAAGCCGTATCGTTGGTAATGAAGTGAAATTTATAATAGTTACATCAGATGGTATTAGACATATTAAAAACAGACACTTAGATAAAAATGAAACCTACCACAAAAATACATCATTAACAATCGATGGACTATATTTTATACCGGTAATGGTAAATTCTACAATTATAGAGCCTTGTATGGATAATAAAACTTTTTGTAAAGGTGTTCGCTTTTGCTGTAAAGTTGATGGTGGCACACAAATAGCTGTATTTGTAGAAACCGAATTAGATGGCGATGCAATAGTTATTAAAACTATGTGGATAGAAAAAAAGCAAGTAGTATTTTAATACCACTTGCTTTAAAAAATAAGATTTACTGGCGACGAATACTTTTTAAAAAGCCCCCATCTTATAACGTCCGAAACGCCCTACACCCATACTTATTTAAATTTTTTACACCCGCAAAGATACAACCTATTTTTTATTTTTATACCTACAAAAATTTTTTTCGCTTTTTTCTTGCTTCAATAAAAAAGTACTATCTTTGCAGTGGGTGAATAAACTAATTAAAAAAGGAGGCTGTCATGGCACAGGGAATAACCATTAAAAAAACGTGTGGTGGTGCATTTATCGATTTTTCTAAATGCAGTGAAGCGCTACGTAATGCTTTGCGATTTGAGGGCGTAGAAGTAGATGATTATATAAAACCTACAGTAAACCATCAAAAGGCAATTGATGATGTGCGAAAAAACAAAAATGTAGTTTCGTGTGAAAGCGCCGAAGATTTATTCAAAAAACTAAAAATATGACAATCGGATTCTCAAAGCAATTTGAAAAGCATCTTAAAAAAGAAATTGCGAGATGGGTGTAACGTTGAGCTATTTAAAGAAGCAGTTTTAAACCTTATAAATGGGGAAACTTTATATAAACAACACACTTTATACGGAGGACGTAATGGAGAATGGGAGGCACCACTTGAGGACGATTGGCTTATAACATGGAAACAAACTACAGATAAAATTACGTTTATTGACACAGGTACACACGATGAATTATTTACAAACAAACACAAATGTAGATTTGTAAAATAAAAATTTTAAAGCGAAAAAAAATAAACTTTTTTCGCTTTTTTCTTGATTCAATAAAAAACACTATCTTTGCAGTGGGTGAATAAACTAATTTAAAAAAGGAGGCTATCATGGCACAGGGAATCACATTTACATCGGACGCAAAAGTTACTATCGACCTTAAAAAGTATGGTAGTAAGTTGATGGACTTTTTCATATCGGAGGGAGTCGAAGACAAAGCCACAAAAATACTATGTAAGCCAAACGCAAAAACTCGTCGCGTAATACGTAATGAAAAATTAGGTATTGGTGTATTATCCTACAAATCAAAAGATGATTTGTTTAAAAGTTGGGAATAATGTACAAAATAAAGCAAACCACAACTTTCAAAAAAGATATAAAACAACTACCTCGGACTTGTAAAATAGAAATGCAGGAAGTTGTTGATATTTTAGAAATAGAAGGTATTCTACCGGACGAATACCAAACTCACGTCCTAACACATGATTTTTCAGGTGTGTACGATTCACATTTAGACGATGATATAATTATACTTTGGCGTAAAAAAGGTAAAAGCATTACACTTCTACGAATAGGTACACACACAGACCTATTTTAAAGCGAAAAAATAAATTTTTTTCGCTTTTTTCTTGCTTCAATAAAAAAGTACTATCTTTGCAGTGGGTGAATAAACTAATTAAAAAAGGAGACTATCATGGCACAGGGAATTACATTTACATCGGACGCAAAAGTTACTATCGACCTTAAAAAGTATGGTAGTAAATTGATGGACTTTTTCAGATCGGAAGGAATAGAAGAAAAAGCAGCTAAGAGTATTTACAGTAAAAAATTTATGTCAAACGTTGAAAAAGGAAGACGTGAATTTGCAAACGGCGAATGTCACAAGGTAGATCCTAATAACATTTGGGATTGATCATGTTTGAAATTGAAGAAACAAAAAAAGCCGTTAAGGACAAAAAGAAAGTAAAAAGTATGTCCAATACCATAAAAAAACGGTTTCAGGATATATTTTATTTATTACAGACAGATCCGTATTCAGTTCAATTTGGCGGTGAAAATTTAATGTATGAAGGCGAAGGACTAAGAAGTTTTGAACTTACCAAAAAAGACCGTATTGTTATCGAAATAGTAGAAGAACTAAATACTGTATTAGTCTATCAATATTTAGGGCACTACACCGATAAATAATAATACAAGCGAAAAAAAACAAAACTTTTTTCGCTTTTTTCTTGCTTCAATAAAAAAACACTATCTTTGCAGTGGGTGAATAAACGAATTAAAAAAGGAGGCTATCATGGCAAAAATAAACGGAATCTCAATACCTGGAGTTACAGCTGAGAAAGATTGGCGCGGTAATATTATAGGTGCATCAGTGAACTTTAAACGTTGCAGTGATGAAATAAAAGCATTTTTTTCAGGTTTGGGTATTACTACCGAAAAATCACCCTATGATCAGAAGTTTGTAAAGAAAATAAAAGATCAGGAAAATATGCCGGGAAAGAAAATTACCGTTTCAGAATTATGGAACTAATACTAAAACCGACTGCACAAAGCGATATTGCAAGTTTCAAACGATTAGGTAATAAAACAATAAAAGATAAAATAACCAAACTGTTTGAGGAACTTAAAGAACACCCGGAAAACGGAACCGGAAAGCCGGAAAAACTAAAATATGATCTTTCCACCTATTGGAGTAGAAGAATAAACGGAGAACACCGAATCATTTACAAAATAGATTACGACAATAACGAAGTTATAATTTACTCTTTGAAAGGGCATTATTAAACCGTATTTTTAACAACTTACAACCATACAAGCGAAAAAAAACAATTTTTTTTCGCTTTTTTCTTGCACAATTAAAAATAACCACTTATCTTTGCCCCCAGCTAAACTTATGTATTGGGGCTGAATAATCAGCCACTTAATCGAGGGGCTTTTTTTATACCCTTACTTTTATAACGCTTCGGCGTGTTTTTCCAGTTTTTGGTTTCGGCCTCAAATGTAAGTTTAGCGACGGGAAAGGCACGCCGTTTTTTTGTGCCTAAAAGCTAAACTTACATATTATGTATCAAACCATGATCAAGTCCGGCACCACCACGCCGGCAAAAGTAAAAAACATGTTGCGCCGGTTGGCAGCCAACATTAGCACCAGCTCCGCCATAGTGGGCGGTATGGAACGCACCAGTAACGAACTAAACTACCATTTTGTAATAGATGGTGTTTCGCTCAGTATCAACCTACAAAGTATGGAGGGCGCATTATGATCACACTAACACATGCCCAATATTTAGGAATTGGTGTTACCAAAGAGCAGGTAATAAAATCAGTTACTAAAGCCTTAGAAAAATACGGCGACAAGTATTTTTCGGTTAGTTTTCAACTTACAATCGAACCTTTAACTAAGAAAAGACAATGAAACCACTTGAATCAAGACCGGCATTAATTCAATTTTTGGAGTTCCGGGTAGACGAAACAGACACGTTGATAAATGATGTAATTTTAGACCTTAAGGAATCACTTGTAGATTTGTGTATCGTCAAGGCAAATGTTAATGATTTAGGAGATGAAAAATATAAAAAGGCTTTAGACACTCTCCTTACCACTATATCATTCACGATAGACAACTTAAGTGAAATAGAAGAGGAAAACAGAATGTAGTCACGCGTTCGCTCCGCCATCAGCGGAGCAACGCACAAATGGTTGAGCCTCCCGATTTATCGGGGGGCTTTTTATCGATAACTAAAAATGTGTTATCTTTGCCATATAAATAATACTAATATGAGAAACGATTACAAAGCCATTGTAGCACTTTTTTGTTTGGGTGCTTTGGGTAAATTCTTAAAAAACAAACAAAAAGAAAAGATATCCGGTATTCGTTACGAGATGCCCGGTGTAGAACGTGATGGTATAACAAATGCTAATGTTGCCATGAATAAACTATTATCTGATCAGGCAGGTAACTTAAACGGTGATATATTTTCGGACGGAAACGGAGAAATACATATATCAGACTATCTAAAACAACGCACCGGTTTACCTACTTTTTTAACGTATAAATGGCAAATAAAAAAAGCAATATCGGAATTAAAAACAGTTGAAAAGGTTTTAATATGGAGTTCGTATTTAGATGAAGACATTAAACCTATCAGTAAAAAACAGCTTCTTGACATTATTTATTCTAATCATATAGAACAAATTGTAAATGATGGAGCCACCACCAAAGAACAAAGCTATTTGTATGCGCTTTATTATATGGCTACAGGTGGCAAATATATTTGGTATGACCAAGATTATAAGAGAGGAGTAAAAAGCGAATTATTGGCAACCAATAGGAACAACAACGGACGCGTTGATCGTGCTGCAAAATCAAAAATACTTAATGATAAAACAGGTATCAGTCCTGAAAATCAAGCCGAACAAATACGATCTTACAATCGTGATGCAGACGACTATTATATTAAAGAAGGTATTTTAGAAGCCATTAGCGAAGTAAATACACCTAATGAGGCATACGACAAATTGCAGTTTGTATTTTCTACCACCAATTTACACGACACAGTAGCACCATTTTAAGCACACGCACAAATGGTTGAGCCTCCCGATTTATCGGGGGGCTTTCCTTTTGTTGTCCTGTTTGCAAAGAAACGTTAACCGTTTTGTTCGCCGTCCCCCAATTAAAAAGTTTTGGCGGTAAAAGAATAAAGTGTACATTTGCAGTACTCAAAAACGTGGTATCGGGAAACGTTTCGGACGTGTGTTGAGGGGGGTGAGTACATCCAACGCGAGTAAAACCACTAAAAAGGTAGTCAGATTTGGCTGCCTTTTTATATGCAATGAAACCATCATAAAATTATCAGGATTAGAATCATCTCTTACTATTTCAATCCATATAGTGCTTTTACCACTTTGAAGAAATTTATCAAAATGTATTTTGCCATACAGTTTATTTTTTGAAAGAGGTTGCTTGTTGAAAAGTTGTTGTTGTTGAATTAGGCATAAAATAAAATAAAGTACTACCTTTGAGCGTTTCAAAAAATACGGGGAGAATTGTGGTTAAAACGGGAACTCCTTTCTATATTGTGTTATTTTATTTATTAAAACAATGGAAAACAGTAATTTTGAAAAGAAAGATCAAGAAATTATTTTTTCGAAGTCTATTAAGGCGGGGAAAAGAATTTATTATTTGGATGTAAAACAAAGTCGCAACGGAGAATTATTTTTGGCGATTACCGAAAGTAAAAAGCGAGTAGTTGGCACGGAAGAGACAAATATGCAGGTGGTTTACGAAAAGCATAAAATCTTTTTATATAAAGAGGATTTTGATAAATTCAAGAATGGATTGAATGAGGTGATTTCGTTTATTAACGAAAAAAATTCCGAAATGCCCGCAGAAGAGGTAGAAGTCATAGAGCCAGAGTCGCAAAAAGAGGATAAAAAACCAGAGTCGGATTACGGCATTAATTTCACTTTATAACTTGGTTAAGAGAAAGATAAAAAGTGCGCTTTGCCTTTAAAATTATGAATATCGAGAACGCATTTGAAAAATATAAAGAACTTATTAATCGGTATGAGAAATCGGTTAAGCAAGACACCAATCGTTATTTTGATGTAGAAGAAATAGAGGCATTGGTAGATTATTATTTGCGAATGGGCGAGGTATCCAAGGCTGAACATGCTTTAGTATTAGGGTTGAAAATTCACCCCATCAATGATAATCTTCGGATTCAGAAAGCAAAAATATTCTTGGCACAACAACGCTATGAAAAAGCATTGCAAATAGTTAATGCAATAGCAGTTTTGGATGCAGATACTTTGTTTTTGAGAGGAGAAGTTCTGTTGAATTTAGGTAAAGAACAAGAGGCTTTGACTATTTTTGATGATTTGGTAAATTCACAAGATGATGACCCGGAACTGTTTGCGGATATCGCAGCGCTGTTTAATCAACAGCAATACTACAAAACGGCATTTTCTTTCCTAAAAAAAGGAGTGGAAGTTTATCCTGACAATATTCATTTAGCGATGAAGTTGGCATTGTCGTATCAAAATCAGGATATGCCGGAACAGGCTTTAACTATGTATAATCGTGTGCTTGATTTGGATCCCTATTGTGCCATGGCATGGTTTTATGTCGGACTCATTTATTTTGATAAAGAGAATTATAACAAAGCGTTGGAAGCATTTGATTTCGCGATTGCCATTAATGATACAGATTATTTGTCGTGGCTCCAAAAAGGACATTGCCATTTTTACAAAGATGAGTTGGAAGCAGCAAAAGCAGCCTATCGTGTTTATTTGGATCATAATGCGACAGATGGAATAGTGTGGTGTTTTTATGCGGAATGTTATGAGGATACAGACGTACAAACCGCATTGGATTATTTTCTTAAATCAATCAGTTTGAACGAAAGTTATGTGGATGCGTGGCTTGGTGTAGGCATGTGTCAGCTAAACTTAGATCAGCCGGAAAAGGCATGGCATTATTTTAAGCAAGCTCTAAAATTAGAACCGGAATCGGCCGAAACATACAAATATATTGGTGACGCTTTTAAAGATCAAGAGTTGTTTGACGATGCGTTGGAAATGTATTGTAATGCTATAAAATTTGATGCCAACGATGCACGAATCTGGAAAGAGATAGGAGATATTTATTTACAGGAGTCTGTATTTTCTCAAGCAATTTATTTTTATGAAAATGCCTTTCGTTTAGATAATCAACAGGAGAGATTGCCGCTGTTTATGGCTATGTGTTACTATAAATTAGGCAAAATGGAGTTGATGTTTAAATATCTGAATTTAGCAGAAAGTGTAGAGGCAGATGCTCGGCAGGTTTTTCTTAATATATTTCCGGAAACAATAGAGATTTTTAATAACAGGAAACAGAATAAATGACCATTATGAAACACTTATTTGTTATATTTTTTACAGTTCTGGTGTCGGTGGCAACGCTGTTGGCGCAAGAAACGGATTCAATTCCACAACAACAAAACTCATCAGTTCTCCAGAAGGTGGAACGGTGGTATGAACATAATATGAATTATTGGAGCATTACGGCTTTGATGACATTGGAAAGTTCGTTTATCCCTTTTCCATCTGAAATAGTAATCCCTCCAGCGGTATATGTGGCGGAAAATCCCAAAAGTAATCTCAATGTTACTGATTCGTACGTGTTGAATGTGTTACTGATTATTGTGTTTGGTACGATTGGCGCTATTTTTGGCGCTATTATCAATTATTTGTTATCAATGTGGCTGGGGCGACCTATCATTTATAAGTTTGCTGATAGTAAATTTGGTCATTTGTGCTTGTTGAGCAGCGACAAAGTTAAACGTGCCGACAACTATTTTAATAATCACGGAAAGGTTTCTACCTTTGTTGGACGGCTTATCCCCGGCATTCGTCAACTTATTTCCATTCCTGCCGGATTGTCAAAGATGAATTTTTGGAGTTTTATTGCTTATACGGCATTGGGAGCAGGAATTTGGAATGCGGTGTTGGCATTGTTAGGTTATGTGGCACACGGACAGGCTGATTTGATAGATAAGTATAATCATGAATTGTCTATTGCCATATTGGCGTTGGTGGCCGTGGTAATAGTGTGGTGGATTGTAAAAAAGATTATTGCTCGACAATGTAAGGGTTGATAGCTGTCTTTTTAGGAGTTAGTCTTGCAGAATTTCTGTAAGACTTTTTTTTGTAAAAAAAGACATTCATATATACAGAATAAATTTTATTTCCGGAAACTTTTTTGTACTTATAAATTTTTATAATACATATAATCAAATATTTGTATTTTTTTTCGGAAAACTTTTTTATATTTTGTTGAAAAAATATTCTAAAAAATATTTTTTTTGTAACAGATATTACATATCTTTGTGGCAATAATTTGCTACTGATAGAAAAGCATGAAACAACAATATTATAATTAAATTTATGGGATCAGCAGAGGTGTTTATTACAAAAAGAGATGGTAAACAAGAGGTTTTTGCTATCGACAAAATTAAGAATGCGATAGCGAAAGCTTTTTTGTCGGTAGGTAGTTTTGCTACACAGGATATTATGACCAGTATTTTGAGTCATTTGAATATCACGAGTAGCATGAGTGTAGAAGAGATTCAAAATCAGGTGGAAATAGCTTTAATGTCGGAGCGCTATTATAAAGTAGCAAAATCATTTATGCTTTATCGCCAGAAACATCTTGAAGATCGTGAAACGCGTGATAAACTGGATTTCTTAATCAATTACTGCGATGCCCAAAATGCAGCTACAGGCAGTAAATATGATGCTAATGCCAATGTTGACAAGAAAAATATAGCAACCCTGATAGGCGAATTGCCAAAATCGAATTTTATTCGTCTAAATAGGCGTTTGTTGACGGACAGAATAAAAGAAATATATGGTAAGGAGCTGTCTGACAGATATTTGTATTTATTGAACAATCACTTTATTTATAAAAATGATGAAACAAGTTTAGCCAATTATTGTGCTTCCATCACGATGTATCCGTGGCTAATTGGCGGCACTCTGTCTATTGGCGGTAATTCTACTCCTCCGACAAATTTAAAATCTTTTTGTGGCGGTTTTGTCAATATGGTGTTTATTGTATCAAGTATGTTGAGCGGAGCATGTGCCACACCTGAGTTTCTTATGTATATGAATTATTTTGTGGGTTTGGAATATGGACAGGATTATTACAAACATAGTGACGAAGTAGTTGATTTATCCAACAAACATCGTTCTATCGATAAGATGATTTGTGATTGTTTTGAACAAATTGTTTATTCCATTAATCAACCGACCGGTGCTCGTAATTTTCAGGCAGTTTTCTGGAATATAGCTTATTACGATAAATATTACTTCAATAGTTTGTTCGAAAATTTTGTATTCCCCGATGGCAGTCATCCCGATTGGGAATCGCTCAGTTGGTTGCAGAAACGATTTATGAAATGGTTTAATAAGGAGCGTACACGTTCTGTTTTGACTTTCCCTGTAGAAACAATGGCTATGCTTACAAAAGATGGCGATACATTAGATACGGAATACGGGGATTTTACAGCAGAAATGTATGCCGAAGGTCATTCCTTTTTTACTTATTTAAGTGATAATGCCGACAGTTTGAGTTCTTGTTGCCGTTTGCGTAACGAAATTCAAGATAACGGTTTTAGTTATACATTGGGTGCAGGAGGTGTTTCAACCGGTTCAAAAAGTGTTTTAACCATCAATTTGAATAGATGTATCCAGTATGCGGTTAAGTCAGGAATTCCGTACCAAACATTTTTGGAAGAAGTCATTGATTTGACACATAAGGTGCAATTGTCTTATAACGAGAATCTTAAAGTTCTTCAGGAGAAAGGAATGCTGCCTTTGTTTGATGCCGGTTATATTAACATTAATCGTCAATATCTGACTATTGGTGTTAATGGTTTGGTGGAAGCTGCCGAGTTTTTGGGAATGCCTATTACCGACAATCCTAAATATGCCGAATTTGTACAAGGCGTTTTGGGACAGGTGGAAAAATATAACAAGAAATATAGAACCAAAGAAGTTTTGTTCAACTGTGAGATGATTCCTGCCGAGAATGTGGGAGTTAAACATGCAAAATGGGATAAAGAGGCTCATTATGAAGTGCCTCGTGATTGTTATAACAGCTATTTCTATATTGTAGAAGATACCACTCTGAATGTGGTTGACAAGTTTAAGATGCATGGAGCAAAATATATCGAACATCTAACGGGAGGTTCTGCTTTGCATTGTAATTTGGAAGAACATTTGAGTAAAGAACAGTATCGGCAGTTGTTGCGTGTGGCTGCACATGAAGGATGCAATTATTTTACATTTAATATTCCCAATACGGTTTGTAATGATTGTGGACATATAGATAAACGTTATTTAAAGAAATGCCCGATTTGTGGCAGCGAAAATGTCGATTATCTTACTCGCATCATTGGTTATATGAAGCGTATTAGTAATTTCTCGCAGGCACGTCAGGTAGAGGCAGCCAAACGTTTCTACAATAAAAAAGAGACAATGGCGGAAGTTTGTTGATATGTTGAAATATGCTGACTATGATATTGTTTTTCAGGAAGTCCCGAATGAAGTAACTTTGGCAATAAACCTTTCCAATTGTCCGAATCACTGTAAGGGCTGTCACAGTGCCTATTTATGGGGCGATGTCGGAGAAATATTGACAGAAGACGCTCTTGCTGTTCTCTTGAAAAAATATGGACAATCAATAACTTGTGTTGCTTTTATGGGCGGCGACTCTGAACCTTTTGAAGTAGCTAAGTTGGCGCATTATATTCATGAGATTTATGGTTTAAAGACTGCATGGTACTCGGGAAAGATACGGTTGCCTGATAATTTTCCAATAACTGAATTTCAGTTTATCAAAATTGGTCCATATTGTGAAACATTAGGAGGTTTGAAATCTACAGCAACTAATCAACGTTTGTATAAAATATCTCAAAACGGAGAAAAAGAAGATATTACTTCTGTTTTTTGGAGAAAATCTTTTGATACGGCTTGTGATAATTAAAAAACAATAATATGAAAATACATTGGTTCCGATTTTTGATAGTGAGTGTAAGTGTTTGCATTATGGCGTGTACAAATATAAATGAACAAGTATATAATCAGGGTATTAATATTATTCCAAAGCCCCAAAATATTACAGAACAAGAAGGTAGCTTTGTTTTGGATAAGACCACGGCTGTTAAATTGCAATCGTCTGATATAAAATCTGTTGCTGATTATTTTCTTCGTAAAATTCAGCTTTCGACGGGGATAGAACTGCTTCGTGACAACGCAGAAAAAATGCTTGTTTTGCAGGTTGATAGTACATTGCCGTTGAATCTTGAAGGTTATGAACTGATGGTTCGTCCGGACACGATTACAGTTATCGGGAAAACGCCTCAAGGTCTTTTTTATGGTATGCAAACGTTGATGCAGTTGTTGCCGGCCGAAATAGAAAGTTCTCAAAAAGTATGTGGTGCGAAGTGGATTATACCGTGTGTTTCTGTTGTTGATGAGCCGGCTTTCCCATATCGTGGAATGCACATGGATGCTTGTCGTCATTTTACGCCTGTCGATTTTATAAAAAAGCAGTTGGATGTAATGGCGATGTTTAAAATAAATCGTTTTCATTGGCATCTGACAGAAGATCAGTTGTGGACACCCGAAATAAAAAAATATCCTCGTTTGACGGAGGTGGGTTCGGTACGTTATAATCAAGATGGCAGTGTGGCTACGGCAGGATTTTATACACAAGAGGAGATGCGTGAAGTGGTGGCATATGCAGCCGAACGTTTCATAACGATAGTACCCGAAGTAGAAATGCCGGGACATGCTTTGGCGGCTTTGGCGGCTTATCCTGAATTATCGTGTACCGGTGGGCCTTTTCATACACGTCCGGTGTGGGGAATAGAACCGGAACTGTTTTGTGCCGGTAAAGAAGGAACATTTCATTTTTTAGAAGACGTAATAGATGAAATTTTGGATATTTTTCCGGGAGAATATATTCATATTGGCGGAGATGAGTGTCCGATGGTGCGTTGGGAACAGTGCCCTCTGTGTCAGCAACGAATGAAAGAAGAGGGCTTGCGAAATGAAACAGAACTTCATGGATGGTTTTTGAGGCGGATGGAAAACTATATACGTTCTAAAGGTCGTAAGATTATTGGTTGGGACGAGATTTTAGATGGTGGGGCTTCTTCTACGGCTGCGGTAATGTCTTGGCGTGGTGATGTTGGAGGCATAAAAGCGGCCAATAGCAGTCATCATGTGATAATGACGCCGGGACAATATTGTTATTTGGATTATCGTCAGGGAGGTCGTACAGTTGAACCTCTCTCTATGGGACCTTGTACTACTTTGGAGAAAATTTATTCGTTTAATCCTATTCCTGAATCTATCGAGGCGTCGCAGCGACATTTTGTTTTAGGTGCGCAGGTTAATGTGTGGCGCGAGTATATTTTTACCACAGACCACATGGAATATATGATTTATCCGCGTGCGTTGGCTTTGGCAGAACTGACATGGACACCCACCGAACAAAAAGATTTTCCCGATTTCGTACGCAGAGTAAACAATGCGTATGTTCGTTTAGATGAACATCATATCAATTATCATATTCCGCTTCCCGAAGGACCCGTCGGCAACGAAATGGAGTTTGTTGATACTGTGTCGGTGGCATTTTTCAATACGCGTAACTATCCGATGTATTATACTGTAAACGGAAACAATCCGACAATCAAAAGCACATTATATCAAAATCCGTTGTTTTTGGATAAAACTACTACTATAAAAATAATAACGGTATTGCCTAGTGGAAAAATATCTCAGATTCGCACTGTTAATTATGTGAAAACGGATTATGCTCCTGCTTATCAGGGGAATACTCAGCCCGGAATTTGGATGCGTCATGTTGATGGATTGTTTAGCAACTCGGCGGCTTATAAAAATGTGCAGTTTTCTGAGCCGAAAGTTATTCCCTGTTTTACACCCGTAGATTTGAATAAATTAGACGATTACAAAACGCCATGGGTGGAAATTTACGAAGGTTATTTTGAAGTTCCGGAAGATGCTGTTTATGCTTTTGCCGTTAATTCAGAGGAACTTTGGGTGGATGGTAAACTCATTTTGGATTATAATAATAAAGTCGCCCGAAATTTGACTACAGTGGTAACGAAAGCATTGGCGAAAGGGAAACATCGTTTTCAACTCAATAAAAACAATTCCATAAAGCAGGGCTTTCCTGATACGTGGCGTGAAACGACTTTTTATATTCAGTCTCCTGACGATGATTTTCTTGTAGCTGTAAAAGAAAGCCAATTATCTCATTAAGATAATTGGCTTTCTTTTTGTTTCTTAAAACAAATGGTTTAATCTACGATTTTATTTAATGTGGAAACAATCGCTTTGCGTAATTCAACTGATTCCTTAAATACAGGGTTACCTTTAAACCATAATCTGAATCGGCGAATGCGGTTATATAATTTTTTCCATAGAATTTTACTGCGTAAGTAGATAATTAAACTAAGCGGTAAAATTACCAAGAAACTGAGTGCTAACCACCAAATTCCGGTAGTACACCAAATGGTAATGAAACCCACTAAAAACCAAATAGGGTAGGCAACGAGTGAACCGATGACAAAATGGAATGAAGAGTGCAGCATTGGATCTTTTATGCGTCTGGTTACCAAAGTACTGGCGTTGTAAGGAATTAGGTTTATGAGGAAACAAACCACAATGAATGGAATAAGTACAATGGCTAATAAAGTACGTAACCAGAAACCGCCTACCGATAATTTTTTGCGGAATATCCAATCTCTGAGATTAATTTTTTCTAAATTTCTATTGTAGGTGTAAGCCTGTTTCATTAGCTGCGCAAATTTCTCCGAATCTTTTTCGCGTAGGTCGTCAATTGCGGCAACAACCGCTTTGTCTGCCGTCAGATGATTGGGGAAATAAGACGATTTCAATTGGTGTTTTTTCAGATAATCTTCGCAGTAAATTTCGCGGAGAATATTGTATTCGTCGTATAGAGATTTGTCTTTGATGTCTAACATCATCTCTTCTACAATAATACGTGCACGGTCTGTTAATAACTTTTCGGCACGTTTTGGTTGCTCTTTATATAAATCGTACAAGTCGGTAAAATCAAAAGCTTCACCGGTTTGAATCATCAAATTGCGTTGCAGCCCAAAATATGAAGAATAATGGTGTGCGAAAGGTACAATTTTGATAACTTCCTTAAAATCGGATATCTCGGCGGCTTTAAAAGCGATGCGGGCAAACCCTTTTTTAAATGTACCTAAATGGTGGCAATCTTCATGACCGGCTTCCGGAAAGAGGCACACAACACCTTTCTCCAATAAAATGGAAGCAGATTTATTGAAAATGGCCTGATTTTCACCCAAATTTTGCTGACCGACATCTCTTGCTCTAAAAGCCGGCATAATACGCAAAAAACGTAATAATTTGGCTGCTATATTCTTTTTAAAGATATCGGCACGGGCAATAAATACAGGATTGCGACCGTCTTTGCGAAAGGCAAACAAAATGCCCAACGCATCGGTTAAACCGTTTTGATGGTTGCAGATAGCTATTACCGGATCGTTTTTGGGGATACGTTCTGTATTAAGAGCATAATATTTTTTGTAGTAAATGTGCCGGAAAATAGGGCTTACATAGTTGTAAAGCAGTGTATATTTCCAATTGGGGCGATTGATGTTTTCAAAATTAATCATAATATTTTTTTTAATATAACACGTACAAAGGTACGAAAAAATAATTGAATAATTTTAATGACAGAGGATTCTGTTTTCTTTCAATAGTTTTGTCAGCCATCGCCTTTTCTACCTCTTTTACCTGACTCGGATTTAATCCGGACAAATCGGTGTTCTTTTTTGTCGTTCGTTAGCGGTTGCATTTAAGGCTTTTATTTGTTGCCCAAGTGCCTCGTATTTCAGGCGACCCTCTTCGGTGGTGGTGTCTAATTGATTTTGTGCTTTCTTCAACTCATCTGATTTAATTTTGAGTTGTGCCAACTCTTTGAGTGCTTCGGTGGCTTTGATTTCTACATCTAAAAGCACTTTTTTTGTTTCGTCTGCCATTTTTTATTGTTTTTATTTGGTTATTTAAAAGTTAGTTTTTATCTTTGCTGAACTAAATAAGTTCAGTTATGCTATTATTTATTGTTAAATGTTTTTGTATTGGATTTGCGATACTTGCAATATTAGCAGTAATTTTTGTTAAGTCAGATGATTATGGGCATACTGATAATAATAAAAATCTACCATCTGATGGTTGTAATCCGTCCTCTTTTGTGTAAATAACCCTCATACCAGCCTCGCTACTTAAGTGGCTTTTTTATTTCATTCGTCTTATAATCACACTCACACTCTCTTCGCTTATGGCGAAGTGCATAGATGTAGCGGTGCGTGCATCCATACGCGGCATCTCTTTTACCTTGTCTTCGTAGTAGGCGAAGATGAGCAGATTGCGCATATCCGTTTTACGCAGTATGCCTGCTTTTACCAACGCTTTCAATCGTGGTCGTTCCATTTCGTTGAGCACCGTATAGGCACTGATGTGTTGCTCTTCCATAGTTGTTAGAATTGAAGTTGTGGAGTAGGTAAGTCTGAAAGTTTAATGATTAAGTGAGCATGATAATTATTTGTGCTTTATCTCCTTTTTTTCGTATCTTTGTTGTCTAAAAAAAGAAAAATGAAAAAATACAGTGTACTTTTGTGCTGCGTACTATTGTTTGCAGCTTGCGAGAAAGAAGTCTCTATATTGGTAACACCTTGTGAGAAAACGGTTTCGGCTACAGGAGGTACTTTTATGGTGTCGTTAACAGCTACGGAAGAGTGGTCTGCCTTTTCCAGCAAGTCTTGGGTTACGGTTTCTCCAACATTTGGTGAAGATGCAGATGTGCAAGTTTCGGTTGCGCCTAACACATCGGCAATGGCAGATACGGCATACGTGTCGTTTATGCTTCGAACGCTTTCCACTACGCTTGTTGTCTATCGCGAAGGCAAATAATAAGTCGGGCATCAAAATCTTAGGTTGTCGTGTCTTATGGTAGTCCTGTTTGTACAATCGGTGTCTATAAAAAATCACTTGTTGTCGTTTTTCTTTTCTTTTTTATAAAATAATGCGAAATTGTTTGCAGTTACGAAAAAAAGTAGTAACTTTGCAGCCCCAAATTATGGGAATAATAAAAAGTTTTAAGTATTAAAAATCAGTAAAAATGCCAACAATTCAACAGTTAGTTAGAAAAGGAAGAACTGTATTGGAAGACAACAGTAAGGCTCCTGCATTGGATTCTTGCCCTCAACGTCGTGGTGTTTGTGTACGTGTTTACACAACAACCCCTAAAAAGCCTAACTCTGCGATGCGTAAAGTTGCTCGTGTGCGCTTGACCAATTCAAAAGAAGTGAACGCTTACATTCCGGGCGAAGGACACAATTTGCAGGAACACTCTATTGTTCTTGTTCGTGGCGGTCGTGTAAAAGACTTACCGGGTGTTCGTTATCACATCGTTCGTGGAACTTTGGATACCGCCGGTGTTGCCAGTCGTACACAACGTCGTTCCAAATACGGAGCTAAACGTCCTAAAGCCGCTAAAAAATAATTTGGCGCAATTCTAATTTTATTAACAACAGTTTTTTTAAATCGGTTTTTAGTATTGGTGTAGATGAGGGTTGAGTAAATGTATTCAGCGGAATATATTGAAGGCAACGACAACCAAACAAAAAACAAAATTTTAGTAGATAATGAGAAAATCCAAACCTAAAAAGAGGATTATTTTACCGGATCCTGTTTTTAACGAAGTTATGGTGACAAAATTTGTCAACCATTTAATGTTTGATGGAAAGAAAAATATCGCTTTCGGTATTTTTTATGACACTCTTGATGTTGTGAAGACCAAACTTCCCAACGAAGAAAAAACTCCTCTCGAAATCTGGAAACAAGCCTTGGAAAATATAACTCCATTGGTGGAAGTAAAAAGCCGTCGTATTGGTGGTGCTACATTTCAGGTTCCTACCGAGATTCGCCCGGACAGAAAAGAGTCCATTTCAATGAAAAATCTTATATTATATGCACGCAAAAGATCCGGACGTTCTATGTCTGAGAAATTAGCGGCAGAAATTGTCGATGGTTTCAATAACCAAGGCGGCGCTTTCAAACGTAAGGAAGATATTCACCGTATGGCAGAAGCAAACAGAGCTTTTGCACATTTTCGTTTTTAATTTTAGTCGTATAGTTTAAATGGCAAAGAAAGATTTACATTACACGAGAAATATCGGCATCATGGCTCACATTGACGCCGGTAAAACTACGACTTCCGAACGTATTCTGTTTTATACCGGTTTGACTCACAAAATCGGTGAAACTCATGACGGTTCTGCAACTATGGACTGGATGGCACAAGAACAGGAACGCGGTATAACTATTACGTCAGCTGCTACTACCACATGGTGGAAATATGGCGATAGTAAATATAAAATTAACTTGATAGATACTCCGGGACACGTGGACTTTACCGTTGAGGTAGAACGTTCGTTGCGTATCCTCGATGGCGCTGTGGCTACTTTCTGTGCGGTTGGTGGTGTGGAGCCTCAATCGGAAACAGTTTGGCGCCAGGCAGACAAATATAATGTTCCACGTATTGGTTACGTGAACAAAATGGACCGTTCAGGAGCAAATTTTTACGACGTTGTTCGACAAATACATGAAGTTCTTGGTGCTAATCCTTGCCCAATTCAAATTCCTATAGGATCAGAAGAAAAATTTAAAGGTATCATCGATTTAATTCGTATGAAAGCACTTTATTGGCACGATGAGACCATGGGCGCTGAATATGAGGTGGATGAAATTCCTGCAGAATTTCAAGGTGAAGCCGAAGAATGGCGTGATAAAATGTTGGAAACTTTGGCTGGTCTTGATGATGCATTGATGGAGAAATATTTTGATGATCCGTCAACAATTACCGAAGAAGAAATTCATGCAGCTTTACGTAAGGGTACTTGCTCTATGGTTATTAATCCAATCGTATTAGGATCTTCATTTAAAAATAAAGGAGTACAACCATTGTTGGATGCCATTTGTGCGTATTTACCTTCTCCGTTGGATACACCACATGTTGATGGTACAGATCCGGACGATTCAGAGAAGCAGTTGACACGTAAACCTGATGATGATGAACCTTTGTGCGCATTGGCATTTAAAATAGCAACAGACCCTTATGTTGGTCGTTTGTGCTATTTCCGTGTTTATTCCGGTCATTTGGATGCAGGATCATACGTGTACAATCCACGTTCCGGCAAAAAAGAACGTATCTCGCGTATTTTCCAAATGCACTCCAATAAACAAAATCCTGTTGATGTAATTGGCGCAGGTGATATTGGCGCAGGTGTTGGTTTTAAAGATATTCGTACCGGTGATACTTTGTGTGATGAAAAAGCTCCGATTGTATTGGAATCGATGGACTTTCCTACACCTGTTATTGGTATTGCTGTTGAACCGAAATCGCAGGCTGACATTGATAAATTGGGCATTGGATTGAGCAAATTGGCAGAAGAAGATCCTACCTTTACAGTTCATACTGACGAACAGAGCGGTCAGACGGTTATTTCCGGTATGGGTGAACTCCATTTGGAAATTATTATCGATCGTTTGAAACGTGAATTTAAAGTAGAATGTAATCAAGGGCGTCCTCAAGTAGCTTATAAAGAAGCTATTACAAAGACAGTTGATTTGCGTGAAGTGTATAAAAAACAATCCGGTGGTCGTGGTAAATTTGCCGATATTATTGTTAAAGTTGGACCTGTTGATGCCGGATTTGAAGGTGGTTTACAATTTGTAGATGAGGTAAAAGGCGGAAATGTTCCGAAAGAATATATTCCATCTGTTCAAAAAGGTTTCCAATTGGCTATGAGAAATGGTGTCTTGGCCGGTTTTCCTGTTGATACCTTGAAAGTTACCTTGGTAGATGGTTCGTTCCACCCTGTCGATTCCGACCAATTGTCGTTTGAAATTTGTGCTCAAATTGCATTTAAAAATGCTTGTGCCAAAGCTCGTCCGGTATTGTTGGAACCGATTATGAAATTGGAAGTTGTAACACCGGAAGAGAGTATGGGTGACGTTATTGGTGACTTGAACAAACGTCGTGGGCAAGTAGAAGGTATGGAAAGCAGTCGTACAGGTGCGCGTATTGTAAAGGCTAAAGTTCCGTTGTCCGAATTGTTCGGATATGTAACAGCTTTGCGTACAATTACTTCCGGACGTGCAACGTCTTCTATGGAATTCTTTAATTATGCCGAGGTTTCTACTGCACTTGCAAAGAGCGTAGTTGAAGAGGCTAAAGGTCACGTAGAATTATTGTAATACAACCGGCGCATTAGCGAATGACTCTTAATGCGCTTCATTAAAATAACAAATTAAAAATAAGACAATGAGTCAAAAAATCAGAATCAAATTAAAATCTTACGATTACAACTTGGTAGATAAATCTGCCGAAAAAATCGTAAAAACGGTAAAAGCTACCGGAGCTGTTGTCAGTGGTCCAATTCCACTACCAACACACAGACGTATTTTCACTGTAAACCGTTCTACGTTTGTTAATAAAAAATCGCGTGAACAGTTCGAATTGTCGTCTTACAAACGCTTAATCGACATTTACAGTTCAACAGCTAAAACTGTTGATGCTTTAATGAAACTCGAATTACCGAGTGGAGTAGAAGTCGAAATCAAAGTTTGATACAAAAATTTATAGTATTTATTTAATTAATAATTGAAATGCCAGGATTAATAGGAAAGAAAATCGGAATGACATCCGTTTTCAGTGCTGATGGAAAAAATCTTCCATGCACTGTTGTCGAAGCTGGTCCTTGTGTGGTTACTCAACTTAAAACTGTTGAAACAGACGGTTATGAAGCAGTTCAATTAGGCTTTGAGGATAAGAAAGAAAAACATACCACAAAAGCCGAAATGGGACACTTCAAGAAAGTTGGAACTGCTCCAAAGAGACACTTGGTTGAGTTCAAAGGATTCTCTCAAGAATTTAAATTAGGCGATACTCTTACAGTAGAGTTTTTTGCCGAGAATGATTGGGTAGATGTCATTGGTACCTCAAAAGGTAAAGGTAACCAAGGCGTTGTAAAACGTCATGGATTTGGTGGTGTAGGTCAATCAACGCATGGTCAGGACGACCGTTTGCGTGCTCCGGGTTCACTCGGTGCATCTTCTTACCCGTCAAAAGTATTCAAAGGAATGCGTATGGCCGGTCGTATGGGCGGTGAACGCGTTACCGTACAAAATTTGCAAGTGATAAAAGTAATTCCGGAACACAATCTTGTACTTATTAAGGGTTCTGTACCGGGTGCTAAAGGTTCAATCGTAATAATTGAGAAATAATGGAACTGAGCGTATATAATATTAAAGGAGAAGAAACCGGAAAGAAAATCGCTCTAAACGATTCTGTATTCGGTATTGAGCCAAATGATCATGCTATTTATTTAGATGTAAAACAATATTTGGCAAATCAACGTCAGGGAACTCACAAATCCAAAGAACGTAGCGAGTTGTCGGGTTCTACCCGTAAACTTGGTCGTCAGAAAGGTGGTGGCGGTGCCCGTCGTGGTGATATTAATTCACCGGTATTGGTTGGTGGTGCTCGCGTTTTTGGACCCACTCCGCGCGATTATAGCTTTAAATTGAACAAAAAATTGAAACAACTGGCTCGCAAATCGGCTTTGTCTTATAAAGCTAAAGGAAACGAAATCATTGTTGTTGATACTATCAATTTTGATGCTCCAAAAACGAAAGATTGCATAGCTATGACAAATAGCCTGAAAATCAATGACAAAAAAACGTTAATTATTTTATCAGAATCAAATAAAAACGTATATTTGTCAGTTCGTAATTTACCAAAGGTAAAAGTATTAACTGTTTCAGAATTAAGTACTTATCAAATTCTGGACTGTTCGGTTCTGGTTATGACTGAAGCTGCAGTTGCCGGAATTGAACAACATTTTAATATATAAGGAGGTAAAAATGGGAATAATAATAAAACCAATCGTTACTGAAAAGATGACCAAAATCGGTGAAAAATTCAACCGAGTTGGTTTTCGTGTAGAAAAAACTGCCAATAAACTTGAAATTAAACAAGCGGTAGAAACTCTTTATGGAGTAACGGTTATAAGCGTGAACACCTCCATTTGTAATGGTAAGAAAAAAAGCCGCTATACAAAAAGTGGTGTCATCAATGGCACAATGCCGACTTACAAAAAAGCAGTTGTAACATTGAAAGAAGGAGATACAATAGATTTTTATAGCAACATTTAATCAATAAAAATGGGTGTACGTAAATTAAACCCCGTAACGCCGGGGCAAAGACACAAAATTATTGGAGCATTTGACGCAATTACCGTCAGTACTCCAGAAAAATCTCTTATCGGTGGCTTCGGAAAAACAGGAGGTCGTAATAATACCGGTAAAATGACCATGCGCTATATTGGCGGTGGACATAAGAGAAAGTATAGAGTAATTGATTTCAGACGTAACAAAGATGGCGTTCCAGCAGTTGTAAAAACAATTGAGTATGATCCGAATCGTTCGGCTCGTATTGCTTTGATTTTTTATGCTGATGGTGAAAAAAGCTATATTCTTGCACCTAATGGATTGCAAGTAGGTCAGAAATTACTCTCAGGAGCCCAAGCCGCTCCTGAAGTTGGAAACGCTCTTCCTTTGGAAAATATTCCATTAGGAACGATTGTTCATAATATTGAACTTCGTCCGGGACAGGGTGCTGCCTTAGTACGTTCCGCCGGAACATTTGCACAAATTACCTCACGTGAAGGTAAATATGTAATTATTAAATTACCTTCTGGTGAAGTTCGCAAAGTTCTTGGAACCTGTAAGGCTACTGTCGGAAGTGTTGGTAATGCTGACCATGGTCTTGAAAAATCAGGAAAGGCAGGTCGCTCACGTTGGCTTGGACGTCGTCCGAGGGTACGTGGTGTCGCTATGAACCCAGTAGATCACCCAATGGGTGGTGGTGAAGGACGTGCGTCCGGAGGACATCCACGTTCACGCAAGGGATTGTTGGCGAAAGGTAAGAAAACCCGTGCTCCAAAGAAACTATCGAGCCAATTTATTATTGAACGTAAGAAAAAATAACGATTAAAAGTAAATAATATGAGTCGATCATTAAAAAAAGGACCTTACATCAATTTAAAATTGGAAAATAAAGTGCTGACTATGAATGAAAGCGGTAAAAAAACCGTTGTTAAAACATGGTCTCGTGCCTCTATGATTTCTCCTGATTTTGTAGGTCATACAATTGCAGTTCACAACGGTAACAAATTTATTCCGGTTTACATTACAGAAAATATGGTGGGACATAAGTTAGGAGAATTTGCTCCAACCCGTATTTTCCGAGGACATGCCGGCAAAAAGTAATTACCCGTTGATTTAATTTTAAAATAAAAAACAGAAATAAAATGGGTGCAAGAAAAAGAATATCTGCCGAAGAAAGAAAAGAAGCCCTAAAGTCAATTTATTTTGCCAAATTGAACAACGTGCCTACTTCTCCGCGTAAAATGCGTCTCGTTGCAGACATGATACGTGGTATGGAAGTCAATCGTGCTCTTGGCGTTTTGAAATATTCTACTAAAGAGGCTTCAGGAAGAATGGAAAAATTATTGCGCTCCGCAATTGCAAACTGGGAACAAAAAACCGGAAATAAAGCGGAAAGTGGTGATTTATATGTAAGCGGAGTCAGTGTTGATTCTGCCCGTATGTTAAAAAGATTGCGTACAGCGCCTCAAGGACGTGGTTACCGCATTCGCAAACGTTCTAATCATGTAACGTTATTTGTTGATTCTAGAAATACTAACGATAAAATAGAAAACCAAGATGGGACAAAAAATTAATCCAATAAGCAACCGTTTAGGTATTATTCGTGGATGGGATTCTAACTGGTATGGTGGCGATAATTATGGCGACACATTACTTGAAGACAGCAAACTCAGAAAATATCTCAATGCCCGTCTTGCAAAGGCCAGTTTATCTAGAATTGTCATTGAACGTACACTGAAACTTGTTACTATCACAGTCTGCACTGCTCGCCCCGGTATGATTATCGGTAAGGGTGGACAAGAAGTTGACAAGTTGAAGGAAGAACTGAAGAAAATTACCGACAAAGATGTTCAAATTAACATTTTTGAAGTAAAACGTCCTGATGTTGATGCTGTTATTGTTGCTAACAATATTGCTCGTCAAATTGAAGGCAAAATGGCTTATCGACGTGCTGTAAAATTGGCTATTGCCTCTACTATGAGAGCAGGAGCTGAAGGTATCAAGGTTTTGGTATCCGGACGTTTGAATGGAGCTGAAATGGCTCGTTCGGAAATGTATAAGGAAGGTCGTACACCATTGCATACATTTCGTGCCGATATTGATTATTGTCAAGTAGATGCTTTGACAAAAGTCGGATTAATCGGTATCAAAGTATGGATTTGCCGTGGAGAAATTTATGGTAAGAAAGACTTGGCACCTCAATTTGTGGCTGCAAAGGAAATGGGTGGACATAACAACCAGAATGAACATCAGAATGGTGGTAAATCTTTCAGGAAAAGAAAAAAATAATAAAAACGCAATTAGAATTTAACGATTATGTTACAACCTAAAAAGACAAAATACAGAAGACAGCAAGATGGACATCCGCAGGGATTTGCACAACGGGGAAACCAGTTGGCATTTGGCTCTTTTGGTATTAAAGCGTTGGAATCGAAATGGATTACCGGACGTCAGATTGAGGCCGCTCGTGTAGCAGTTACACGTCATATGCAACGCCAAGGTCAGATTTGGATCCGAATTTTCCCCGATAAACCAATCACACGTAAACCTGCTGATGTACGTATGGGTAAAGGTAAAGGAGCTCCGGAAGGATTCGTTGCCCCTGTAACTCCCGGACGTATGCTTTTCGAAGTAGAAGGCGTTTCTTTTGAGATAGCAAAAGAAGCATTGCGCTTGGCTGCTCAGAAATTGCCTATAACTACTAAATTCGTTGTGAGACGTGATTATGATAAAAATTTAACAGTGTAAAAGGGTTATGAAAACAAGAGAAATTAAGGAATTAACAACCAATGAGATTCAAGAACGTTTGGACGCTGAAAAAGAGCGTTTGGTACGTATACGCTTGAATCATAGTATCTCTCCACTTGACAATCCTGCTCAAATAAGAGAATCACGTAAAATTATTGCTCGTCTTGCAACAGAATTACGTCAACGAGAAATAAACAACAACAATAATTGATTATCCAAATGGAAACAAGAAATTTAAGAAAGGAAAGAATCGGTGTTGTTTTCAGCAATAAGATGGATAAATCCATAACTGTTGCTGTAAAATGGAAAGAAAAACACCCTATGTATGGTAAATTTGTGAACAAGACGAAGAAATTCCATGTTCATGATGAAAAAAATGAATGCAATATAGGTGATACTGTACGCATTATGGAAACCCGTCCTTTGAGCAAAACCAAAAGATGGAGATTAGTACAAATTATAGAAAGAGCTAAATAATTATGATACAACAAGAATCAAGACTGAGAGTAGCCGATAACAGCGGAGCTAAAGAAGTTTTATGTATCCGCGTGTTGGGTGGAACCAAAAAACATTACGCCACCATTGGTGATGTAATTGTTGTAGCAGTGAAGAGTGCTATCCCGTCGGGAGACGTGAAAAAAGGTAGTGTATCGAAAGCTGTTGTTGTACGTACTAAAAAAGAAGTGCGTCGCCAAGATGGCTCTTATATTCGCTTCGATGATAATGCTTGCGTTTTATTGAACAATGCAGGTGAAATTCGTGGAAGTCGTATTTTTGGACCGGTGGCTCGTGAATTGCGTGCTACTAATATGAAAATTATTTCGTTAGCACCGGAAGTTCTTTAATAACGTAAAAACAGTAAAGTAATGAGCAAATTACATATTAAAAAAGGTGATACCGTTTATGTAAATACAGGCGAAGATAAAGGAAAAACCGGTCGCGTGTTGAGCGTGCTTGTTGAAAAACAGCGTGCTATCGTAGAAGGTATAAATATGGTATCTAAGAGTACTAAACCTAATGCTAAAAACCCGCAAGGGGGAATTGTGAAAAAAGAGGCGTCGTTACACATCTCAAATTTGAATGTTGTAGATCCCAAAACAGGCAAGCCGACACGTATTGGTCGCAAAAAAAATGCGGAAGGCAAATTGGTTCGTTACGCCAAAAAATCAGGGGAGGAAATTAAATGAGAACAGATAGTTTAAAACAAGATTATTTGGAACGTATAGTTCCTGCTTTAACGAAAGAATTTGGCTATAAGACACTTATGCAAGTTCCGCGTTTGGAGAAGATTGTATTGAACCAGGGTTTGGGTATTGCTGCAGCCGATAAGAAAATTATTGATACGGCTATTGCCGAAATGACCGCTATTACAGGACAAAAAGCAGTTGAAACACTTTCTAAGAAAGATATTTCTAACTTTAAATTACGTAAAAAAATGCCGATAGGTGTACGCGTAACTTTGAGAGAAAAGAAAATGTATGAATTTTTGGAAAGATTGATTCGTGTTGCATTGCCTCGTATTCGCGACTTTAAAGGTATCGAAGGCAAATTGGATGGACGAGGTAATTATACCTTGGGAATTCAGGAACAGATAATTTTCCCTGAAATTAATATCGACGGCATCTCCAAAATTTTGGGAATGAACATCACTTTTGTAACAACAGCCAATACAGATGAAGAAGGCTTGGCGTTATTGAAAGAATTTGGATTACCATTTAAGAAAAACTGATAAAATAGAATAAAGATGGCAAAAGAATCAATGAAAGCGCGCGAAGTAAAACGCGCCAAATTAGTAGCAAAATATGCAGAGAAACGTAAACAAATGCTTGCGGAAGGTGACTATGATGCTTTGCAAACTTTACCAAGGAACGCTTCGTATATCCGTTTGCACAATCGTTGCAAGATTACTGGTCGTTCGAAAGGTTATATGCGCCAATTTGGGATTTCGCGTATTCAATTTCGTGAAATGGCTTCTGCCGGTTTAATTCCCGGTGTGAAGAAAGCTAGTTGGTAACTCCAATATTTTTTGAGGAATTATCCTCGTTATTATTTAATTATAATATTGTCCCGATAGGCGGGATTAATTTAATTTATTTTTTTATGACAGATCCTATTGCAGATTATTTGACGAGATTGAGGAATGCTATAATGGCAAACCACAGGGTAGTAGAAATCCCTGCGTCTAATCTCAAAAAAGAAATTACAAAAGTTCTTTTTGAAAAAGGCTACATCTTGAATTACAAGTTTGTAGACGAAGGTGTACAAGGCACTATAAAAATTGCCTTAAAGTATGATCCTGTTAACAAAGTTAATGCGATCAAAAAACTTATTAGAATTTCAACTCCCGGTTTACGTAAGTATGTAGGTTACAAAGATATGCCTCGGGTGTTGAATGGCTTGGGAATTGCAATTCTTTCTACATCGAAAGGAGTGATGACAAATAAAGAAGCCCTGACAAACAAGGTTGGTGGCGAAGTTTTGTGTTACGTTTATTAATTAGGAGGAATTACAATGTCAAGAATAGGAAATTTACCGATTCATATACCTGCTGGAGTAACAGTAACGGTAAAAGATAATGAAGTGACCGTAAAAGGTCCTAAAGGAGAGTTGAAGCAGGCTATAGCTTCTGACGCTATTCAAATTAATATAGAAGGCGATGTTTGCACGCTTACACGTGCTGACGAAGAGAGAGAAAGTCGTGCTATGCACGGGTTATATCGTGCTTTGCTTCACAATATGGTTGTAGGAGTATCTGAAGGCTATAAAAAAGTATTAGAGTTGGTTGGTGTCGGTTTTCGTACATCAAACAATGGACAAATTTTGGAACTGATACTTGGATATACACATAATATCTATTTGGCTTTACCGCCAGAGGTAAAAGTGGAAACCAAAAGTGAACGTAACCAAAATCCAATCATAATGCTTGAAAGTTGCAACAAACAGTTGTTGGGACAGATTTGTGCTAAGATTCGTTCATTCCGTAAACCAGAACCTTACAAAGGTAAAGGTGTTAAATTCCAAGGTGAGGTTATTCGTAGAAAGGCTGGGAAAACAGCAAGTAAATAAAATTACGTAAACAAGTAATATTATGATAGGAAAATTAGAAAGACGATTAAAAATAAAGGCGCATATCCGTCGTACAATAAAAGGAACTGCAGAAAGACCACGTTTAACGGTTTTTCGTAGTAATGCGCAAATTTATGCTCAAGTTATCGATGATATGGCCGGTAAAACATTGGCATCGGCATCTTCATTGGCAATAAAAGATAAAATGCCTAAAAAAGAGCAGGCTGCTAAAGTGGGTGAATTTATCGCTCAAAAAGCTCAAGAGAGTGGCATTACAACTGTGATATTTGACCGTAATGGTTATTTGTATCATGGAAGAGTAAAAGAATTGGCAGACGCTGCCCGTAAAGGTGGACTTAAATTTTAACAACTATGTCAGAAAACAATAACAGAGTAAAAACAACTAACGATTTAGAATTAAAAGATCGTTTGGTCGCTATCAATCGTGTTACGAAAGTTACAAAAGGTGGACGTGCATTTACGTTTGCTGCCATCGTAGTGGTAGGTAATGAAGCGGGCATTGTTGGTTGGGGCTTGGGTAAAGCTAATGAAGTAACAGCAGCTATTGCAAAAGGAGTAGAATCTGCTAAGAAAAACTTGATTAATGTTCCTGTTTATAAAGGAACAATTCCTCATGAACAAATCGCTCGCTTTGGCGGATCTGAAGTTTTCATTCACCCTGCTTCGTTAGGAACCGGAGTAAAGGCCGGTGGCGCTATGCGTGCAGTATTGGAGAGTGTCGGAATTACCGATGTATTGGCAAAATCAAAAGGTTCTTCCAATCCTCACAATTTGGTAAAAGCAACATTTAAAGCTTTATCTGAATTGAGAGATGTTCGTTCCGTCGCTCAAAATAGAGGAATTTCCGTTGAAAAAGTATTTAAAGGATAAAATATTAAAATTATGGCAACAATAAAAATTCAACAAGTAAAAAGCAGAATCAGATGCCCAAGAGTTCAAAAAGCTACATTGGACGCATTGGGATTAAAAAAGACAAATGCCGTAGTTGAGCACGAAGCTACACCGTCCATTTTAGGAATGGTCGCCAAAGTTAAACATTTGGTAAAAGTAATAGAGTAAAACTATCTGTAGAATTTAAAAAACTCAAAGAATATGAATTTAAGTAACATACAACCTGCACTTGGTTCGGTAAGAACTAATAAAAGATTAGGTCGTGGAACCGGTTCTGGAAAAGGAGGCACTTCAACACGTGGACACAAAGGTGCCAAATCCCGTTCCGGTTATTCCCGCAAAATTGGTTTTGAAGGAGGTCAGATGCCTTTGCAACGTCGTTTGCCAAAATTTGGCTTTAATAATATTCATCGTATTGAATATAAAGCAATTAATTTGGACGCATTGCAAGCTTTGGCAACAGACAAGAAACTTTCTAAAATTGATGTTGCCGCAATGATAGATGCAGGAATTATCAGAAAAAATCAGTTAGTGAAAATTTTAGGTAATGGAGCCTTAAGTGTAAAAGTCGAAGTAGAGGCACATGCGTTTTCAAAATCGGCAGAAGCAGCTATTGTTGCAGCTGGAGGAAGTATAATAAAATTGTAATACAATGAAATTTATAGAGACTTTAAAAAATATCTGGAAGATAGAGGATCTACGATCTCGTTTATTAACGACAATCTTGTTTATTTTGATTTATCGTTTTGGATCGTTTATTGTTCTTCCGGGTATTGATCCAGGAGCTTTGACCGCTTTAAAATCACAAACAAGTGGCGGTTTGCTCTCTTTGTTGGATATGTTCTCGGGAGGTGCATTTTCTAATGCTTCTATTTTTGCATTGGGAATTATGCCTTATATATCTGCTTCAATTGTTATTCAATTATTGACAATTGCGATTCCATATTTCCAAAAAATGCAGAGAGAAGGCGAAAGTGGACGTCGTAAAATGAATCAGTTGACACGTTATTTGACGGTGGCTATTTTGTTGTTGCAGGGACCTTCGTATTTGGTAAATTTAAGTGTTCAAATGCAACAGGCAGGAGCATCGTTCCCTGCAGGATTTTGGTTTGCATGCTCTTCAACTATTATTTTATGTGCAGGTTCCATGTTTGTAATGTGGCTTGGTGAGCGTATGACAGACAAGGGTATTGGCAATGGTATTTCCATGTTGATTATGATTGGTATTATTGCTCGTTTCCCAAGTGCCATTATTCAGGAATTTATTTCTCGTTTGACGGATGCAGGCGGAGGATTAGTGATGTTTCTTGCAGAATTAGTTGTTTTATTGTTAGTGATTGCAGCTAGCATCTTGTTAGTTCAAGGAACACGCAAAATACCTGTACAATATGCAAAACGTGTAGTGGGCAATAAACAATATGGTGGTGTGCGTCAGTATATCCCACTTAAAGTGAATGCTGCAGGTGTAATGCCTATCATTTTTGCTCAGGCAATTATGATGGTTCCTATTATGCTGGCAGGATTTAATGCAGAAGGTGTTAATAACTTTATGCGTGTATTTATGGATAACACAGGTTTTTGGTATAATTTTGTATTTGCTATTTTAATTATTGCATTTACCTATTTTTATACAGCAATTACCATTAATCCACAACAGATGGCCGAAGAGATGAAACGCAATAATGGTTTTATTCCAGGGATAAAACCGGGTAAAAAAACGGCAGAGTATTTAGATGAAATTATGTCGCGTATTACATTACCGGGGTCATTTTTCTTGGCGTTTGTTGCCATTATGCCTTCATTTGCCAGTATATTTGGTATTACAAGCAGTTTCGCACAATTTTATGGTGGAACATCTTTGTTGATTTTAGTCGGTGTTGTCTTGGATACCTTGCAACAGATAGAAAGTCATTTGCTTATGAGGCATTATGATGGATTGTTGCAATCCGGTCAACGTATAAAAGGACGTACTGGTGCCATTGCGGCATATTAAAAATGATTTATTTAAAGACAGCGGAAGAAATAGAGTTGTTACGCGAAAGTTGTTTGTTGGTAAGCAAAACTTTGGCTGAATTGGCAAAACTGATAAAGCCTGGTGTTACAACACTACAATTAGATAAAGTAGCAGAAGAATTCATCCGCGATAATGGTGCAACGCCTCCATGTAAGGGATATTGTGGTTATCCTGCTGCAATCTGTACTTCGGTAAATGATCAGGTTGTACATGGAATCCCGTCCGAGAAACAGGTTCTGAAAGAGGGCGACATTATTTCGGTCGATCTTTGTACATTGAAAAATGGTTTTGTTGGAGATTCTGCCTATACTTTTTGTGTTGGAGAAGTTTCTCCTGAACTCAAGCGATTGCTTACCATAACCAAAGAATCTCTTTTTAAGGGAATTGAACAGGCAGTTGAAGGTAATCGCATTGGAGACATCGGGAATGCCGTACAAGATTATTGTGAAACCGCAGGATTTGGAGTTGTGCGTGAAATGGTAGGACATGGCATAGGTCATAAAATGCACGAGTCGCCCGAGGTTCCCAATTATGGACATCGTGGAAGAGGTCCGCTGTTAAGAACCGGCATGACAATTTGCATCGAACCCATGATAACTTTAGGACGCAAAGAGTTGTGTTTTGATGAAGATGGCTGGACTACACGCACGATTGATGGTAAATGTGCAGCGCATTTTGAACATGCGGTGGCTGTTTGCCGAGGAAAGGCAGATATTCTGTCTGATTTTAGTATAATTGAAAATGTTTTGAACAACTTGAATTAATTTATGGCAAAACAAGCTGCAATAGAACAAGATGGTACGATAGTGGAAGCATTGTCGAATGCTATGTTCCGTGTAGAATTGGAGAATGGGCATGAAATTACCGCACATATTTCTGGCAAGATGCGGATGCACTATATTCGTATTCTTCCGGGAGACAAGGTAAAAGTAGAAATGTCACCTTATGATTTAACAAAAGGTCGCATATCGTTTCGATATAAATAAAATTTCATAAAATTTATTCACATGAAAGTAAGAGCATCTATTAAAAAGCGTAACGACGATTGTAAAATCGTTCGGAGAAAAGGACGCTTGTATGTTATTAACAAAAAAAGTCCTAAGATGAAACAACGTCAAGGATAATTTAAAAAACAGTTTATGGCTATAAGAATTGTAGGAGTAGATTTGCCCCAGAACAAACGTGGGGAAGTTGGATTGACTTATATCTACGGAATAGGTCGCAGTAGCGCACGCAAAATTTTAGCTGAAGCCAATGTTGATTTTGATACGAAAGTACAAGATTGGACAGACGAACAGGCTGCTAAAATTCGTGAGATCATCGGAGCAGGTTATAAAGTAGAAGGAGAACTTCGCTCTGAAGTACAATTGAACATCAAGCGATTGATGGATATTGGTTGTTATAGAGGCATACGTCATCGTGTTGGACTACCTGTTCGTGGTCAGAGCACAAAAAATAATGCACGTACGCGTAAGGGTAAGAAGAAAACAGTTGCGAATAAGAAAAAAGCGACTAAGTAATTATTAACTGTTTAAATAAAAGTTGATATGGCAAAAAAGATAGTAACAGCCAAAAAGAGAGTAGTTAAAGTAGATGGGGTAGGACAATTACATGTTCACTCGTCTTTCAATAATATTATTGTAACTATTGCTAACAGCGAGGGTCAAGTAATCTCTTGGTCTTCAGCTGGAAAAATGGGATTCCGTGGTTCAAAAAAGAACACACCGTATGCTGCACAAATGGCAGCCCAAGATTGTGCAAAGGTTGCTTTTGATCTTGGTTTGAGAAGAGTAAAAGCGTATGTGAAAGGACCAGGTAATGGGCGCGAGTCTGCTATAAGAACTGTGCATGGCGCAGGTATTGAGGTAACAGAAATTATAGACGTTACACCACTGCCACACAATGGTTGCCGTCCGGCTAAACGCAGAAGAGTATAATAATATAAAATTTATAGAAAAATGGCAAGATATATTGGACCAAAATCAAAGATTGCACGTAAATTCGGTGAACCTATTTTTGGAGCAGATAAAGCTCAGGTTAGAAAAAATTATCCTCCCGGACAGCACGGCAATACCCGCAAACGTAAAACATCGGAATATGGTGTTCAGTTGAAAGAAAAACAAAAAGCAAAATATACTTATGGTGTTTTGGAAAAACAGTTCCGTAATCTGTTTGAAAAGGCACAGACTAAAAAAGGTATTACAGGCGTTATTTTGTTGCAATTATTGGAGTGTCGTTTGGACAATGTTGTTTATCGTTTAGGTATAGCTCCTACACGTGCAGCTGCTCGTCAGTTGGTTTCGCACAAACATATTTTGGTTGATGGCGAAGTTGTCAATATTCCCTCTTATTCTTTGAAACAGGGACAAATTATTGGCGTACGCGAAAAAGATAAATCAATGGTAGTGATTGCAGAAGCCTTGAATGGTTTTAATCACAGCAAATATCCTTGGATTGAATGGGATGACAATTCCAAATCCGGGAAATTCTTGCACATACCGGAACGTGAAGATATTCCGGAAAATATCAAAGAACAACTGATTGTCGAATTATATTCTAAAAATTAGGATTATGGCTATATTAGCGTTCCAGAAACCAGAAAAGGTCATTTTGTTGGAGGCAAACGATTTTCATGGTAAATTTGAATTTCGTCCCTTGGAGCCCGGTTTTGGTATTACCATTGGTAATGCATTACGCCGTATTCTGCTGTCCTCACTTGAGGGATTTGCTATTACTTCGCTTAAAATTGATGGAGTAGATCATGAGTTTGCTACTATTCCAGGAGTTATTGACGATGTAACAAATATTATTTTGAATTTGAAACAAGTTCGTTTGAAACAACTTGTGGAAGAAACAGAAGAGGAAAAGGTAGTTGTTACAGTAGCAAAAAAGACTGTACTGACAGCCGGTGAAATTGGTCAGAAAATGAATGGATTTGAAGTTCTTAATCCGGACTTGGTTATTTGCAACATGGACGAATCTGCTGCTTTTACGATGGAATTGACCATTAATAAAGGTAGAGGATATATTCCGGCAGATGAGAATCCTTTCGTAACGGCTGCTATCGGACTTATTCCTATTGATTCAATTTTTACGCCTATCCGTAATGTGAAATATACTGTTGATAATTTCCGTGTTGAACAAAAAACCGACTATGAAAAGTTGATTTTGGAAATAGATACAGATGGTTCTATTCATCCCAAAGAGGCATTAAAAGAAGCTGCTCGAATTTTGATTTATCATTTTATGCTTTTCTCCGATGATAAAATCGTTATAGATGAAGATACGGAAAAAGGTGGCGATGAGTTCAATGAGGAAATTCTGCATATGCGTCAGTTGTTGAAAAGCAGATTAGTTGATATTGATTTGTCTGTCAGAGCATTAAACTGCTTGAAAACTGCGGATATAGAAACATTGGGTGATTTGTGTAAAACTCAGCGTTCAGAATTGTTGAAATTCAGAAATTTCGGTAAAAAATCTCTTAGCGAATTGGACGAGAAATTGGCAAGCCTGAATTTGGCATTTGGCATGGATCTCTCTAAGTATAAATTAGATAAAGAATAATAGAAACATGAGACATAATAAAAAATTTAATCATCTTAGTCGCACAGCATCGCATCGTAGTGCTATGTTGTCGAATATGGCTTGTTCGTTAATCAAATACAAACGTATTACAACGACTGTTGCCAAAGCAAAAGCTCTAAAAATGTTTGTAGAGCCGATTATTACAAAATCTAAATTGGATTCTACCCACTCTCGTCGTGTAGTTTTTAGTATGTTACAAAATAAAGAAGCTGTAACAGAATTATTTCGCGATATAGCTGCAAAGGTGGCTAATCGTCCGGGCGGATATACTCGTATATTACATACAGGTACGCGTCAGGGTGATGCTGCAGAAATGTGCATTATAGAGCTTGTGGATTACAATGAAAACTTGCTGAAAGCAAAAGAAGCTAAGAAAACAACTCGTACGCGTCGTGGAAAGAAAACCGCTACGGTTGAGAAACCGGTAGAAATGACAGATACAACAGTATCGGTAGAACAATCGGAACAAGCAGAAGTTTCGTCAGAAGAAGTCGTAGCTCCTGAAGCTCCTGAAGAAAATAAGGCTGAATAAGTTTATTCTATATGTTAAGAAAAATCCGCCTATATTAGACGGATTTTTCTTGTTTGTAGGAATGTTTTTTTAGAAATTTATGAATAAAAAACGGATTGTTATTGCATTTGTATTTTTGTGTGTGGCAGTGTTGCTTTTAGTTATCGACCTGCCTACGCAGAAACACTATTTGGAAGAGAGTGGTTTGGCTTTTGGTACCATTTATCATATAACTTACGAAAATGTTGAGAATAAATCTTTGCAGAAAAACGTTGATTCATTGCTGTTACAAGTAGATGCTTCGCTTTCTATGTTTAATCAGAACTCGGTTATTGCTAAAATAAATCGTAATGACTCGGTTGTCGTTGACAGTTTCTTTGTTGCAGTATTTGAGAAGGCAGAGGCTGTGTCACGGATTTCTGATGGTGCTTTTGATATAACTGTTGCTCCGTTGGTCAATGCGTGGGGATTTGGCTTTAAAACGCCTCAGGAGGTGTCTCAGAATACAATTGACAGCTTATTACAATTAGTGGATTATCGTAAGGTAGCTTTAACAGATGGTAAGATACAAAAAGCAGATGCGCGTATTCAGTTGGATGCAAGTGCCATTGCCAAAGGATTTGGAAGTGATGTTGTTGCTCACTATTTTGATCAATGTGGAATTGATAATTATATGGTAGAAATAGGTGGTGAAGTTGTTGCTAAAGGAGTTAATAAGACAGGGCATGCGTGGCGTATTGGCATTAACAAACCTGTTGATGATTCTACTTCGCTCCAGAATGATATACAAGAAATTATAGAATTGCGGTCGGGTGGATTGGCTACTTCTGGTAATTATAGAAATTTTTATATTAAGAACGGTAAAAAATATGCTCACACCATTAATCCTAAAACAGGTTTTCCTGTTGATCATAATTTGTTGAGTGCTACTATTATAGCCAAAGATTGTGTAACAGCAGATGCGTTTGCTACGGCGTGTATGGTATTAGGATTGGATAAAAGTTTGCAGTTGTGCGAGAGCTATCCTGATATTGACGGATTTTTTGTTTATGGAGATGGCGACTCTTTTATTACTGTTTATAGTAATGGCTTTGAGAAATATATGAGAAAAAAATAATCCGAATATTCGGATTATTTTTTTGTTGTTTTTTTGAAGTGTTTCATTCCTTTTGCAAGTTGTTTTTTAGGTTTAGCAGCAGCCTCTGTAATCAGCCTTTTGCAATCTTCCAAAGTGAGTTCAGCTGGTGTCATATCTTTGGGTATTTTATAATTTTTCCCATTTTGTGTGATGTATGCGCCAAAGCGACCATTAAGTATCAAAATATTGTCTTCATCAAAGCTTTTGATTTGCCGATTTGCATCAGTAATGCGTTTGGCTTTAATCAGTTCTATTGCTTTTTCTATGGTCATTTCTAAGGGATCTTGACCTTTGGGTAATGAAATAAATGTTTTCCCATAGCGAATATAAGGACCAAAACGTCCCACTGATACAGTTATACTTTCGTTTTCATATTGACCTAAAGTCATTGGCAGTTTAAATAAATCCAGAGCCTCTTCCAAGGTGATGGTTTCTAATGTTTGGTTGCTGCGAAGCGATGCAAATTGTGGTTTTTCAACAGGGGACTTTTCTCCTATTTGTACGACCGCCCCAAAACGTCCTATTTTTACAAAAACAGGTTTCCCCGTTTTCGGGTCGATGCCCAACTGACGTTCTCCGGCTTTTTTTCCTGTATTTATCATGGCTTCTTCTACGCTAGGGTGGAATGCTTTGTAGAAGTTGTCAATGCTTTTTGTCCAATTAATTTTGCCTTCTGCTATTTCATCAAAATCGTTTTCAACTTTTGCGGTGAAATTATAATTCATAATATCTGGAAAGTGTTGTGTCAGAAAATCGTTTACAACAAATCCGATACTTGTGGGTGATAATTTTCCTTTTTCGATAGTTACTTTTTCTTTCTTGATTTCTTCTTTGATTTGTCCTTTTCTCAAGGTTATCAATTCGTAGGTTCTGGGTGGATTTTCGATTTCTTTTTTATCGACATATTCTCTATTTTGAATGGTAGAAATAGTTGGTGCATACGTAGAAGGACGTCCGATACCCAACTCTTCAAGTTTACGAACCAAAGAGGCTTCTGTATAGCGGGGTGGATGTTGCGTGAAACGTTCTTGTGCTTCGGCCGATATTAGTTGCAATGGCTGATTTAATGATAATTTAGGAAGAATTCCTTTTGCTTCTTGTTCTTGATCGTCGTCTGTAGATTCTAAATATACTTTCAGGAAACCGTCAAATTTAATAATTTCTCCTGTTGAAACAAACTTTTCCGTTTTTCCATTGACGTTGATCGAGATAGTCGTTTTTTCTATTTGGGCATCGCTCATTTGTGAAGCGATGGTACGTTTCCAAATTAAGTCATAAAGTTTCTTCTCTTGCAGAGTTCCTTCTATGGCATGTTGATTGATGTAAGTCGGGCGAATTGCTTCGTGTGCTTCTTGTGCTCCCTTCGATTTTGTGTGATATTGGCGGAAAGTATGATATTTCTCGCCTGCCATTTCAATAATTTCTTGTTTAGCAGTACCTAATGCCAAATCCGAAAGATTGACAGAGTCGGTACGCATATAGGTAATTTTTCCTGCTTCGTAGAGCTTTTGTGCAATGCGCATTGTTAAACCAACAGGGAAACCGAATTTGCGTGAGGCTTCTTGTTGAAGTGTAGAGGTGGTAAATGGAGGTGCAGGCGTTTGTTTTGCAGGTTTGGTTTCTATCTGCTCAATAGTGAAAGTGGTATTGATGCATGCCTCTAAAAATGACTTAGCTTCTTCTTTGGTAGTAAATCGTTTGCTCAATTCTGATTTGAGTTCTACATCTTTGCCTTGTGTGTCGGTAACATTAAATATGGCAGTAACCCTATAAGATGCTTCGGCTTTGAAATTATTGATTTCACGTTCACGTTCGACAACCAAGCGCACTGTAACAGATTGTACACGACCGGCAGAGAGAGCCGGTTTTATTTTTTTCCACAAAACGGGTGATAATTCAAAGCCTACGATTCTATCAAGAACGCGTCGTGCCTGTTGGGCATCTACTAAATTCAAATTAATATGTCGCGGATTTTCAATGGCTTTTTGAATGGCTGTTTTTGTTATTTCATGAAAAACGATGCGGCGTGTTTTGGCTTCTGTCAGTCCTAAAACTTCATATAGATGCCAAGCTATAGCTTCTCCTTCGCGGTCTTCATCGGAAGCAAGCCATATGATGTCGGATTTGTCGGCAGCTTTCTGCAGGTTGTTAACTAACTCCTGTTTGTCGGCAGGAATTTCGTAGAGTGGTTTATAGTTGTTGTTTAAATCGACACTGAATTCTTTTTCTTTAAGATCTCGAATATGTCCTTTGCTGGACATAACGCTGTAATCGTCTCCCAAGAATTTCTCAATTGTTTTCGCTTTGGCGGGTGATTCAACTATAACAAGTTTTTTTGGCATGGTAATCCCTCGTTTTTTATGGTTCATCTGAAAAATTGTGCAAAGGAACAAAAAATATTGCGTTTAAACCAAATATTTAGATGATTTATTTCTATTTTTCGTTTTTGCATTTAGAGGATAAATATAAAAAAACTGTGTTCTTTAAAGAAAAAACACAGTTTTGGTTTGGTTTGTTTGCAAACTTACCAAGTTGTACTAACACAATCAGATTGTGATTTGTTGACTTTTTGGTATTTCCAGTTAATGGTCCCTGTTGGGTCTGCTTGTTTTACTGCTGCGTCAATAGCATTGGAAGTTGTCCAAATGTATTGTGTCATTGAAACACCCGAAACAGTAGCTGTCAGTTCGTAGCAATACAAAGTGTTTCCACAAGCCGAGAAGCCTAACGCCATACATACAAATGCACCTGCGAATAATAATTTTTTCATAATTATAAAAAAGGATCTTGGTTAAAATTTGGCAAAAGCGAATTGATCCCGTTAAAATCACTTCTGCCTTATTAAATTAATGTACAAAGATACTTTCTTAAATTAGTTTCTTTGTAATTTATTGTGTTAATTATATTTAAAATTAAGTGGTAATTTATATAAAAATGTCGCTATATCACAGCGACATTTTTATATAAACATATTTGCGCAATATTATTCCTCGGGAGACATGACGACTTCTATAATATTTCCTTGTTCAACTAATTGTTTTAGTGTGTTTTGTACTGTTTCGGCACTAATGGCTTCTACTGCCGATTTATAGTCATTAACGTAGTTGATGCCATCAACATAGAAATTGTACAGTGCGGTATTTTGCCACCAGTCGTTTTTTTCCAAATCTTCGGCAAAATCTTTCAACATACTCTCTTTTACTTTGTGTAAATCGTCTGCACGTGGACCATCGTTGATGATAGTTGCTATTTCCTGATGAATAATAGACATTAGTTTTTCCTGTTTTTGGGGGTCGGTGTCGAATTGCATCAACAATATGGCATAATCAATAGGTTTGTTACGCATGTAACCTGCGACACCTACGCCATAACTGCCACCTTCTCTTTCGCGGATGCTTTCCAAATAGCGAATATCCAAAATGCGACCAATAGCGTCCATGTTCAGTTCATTAGTCAGTGTATATTTCATTTCTCCGGTGTATTGAATGCGATTGGATGCGGTTTTTGTTTGCATTTCGCGTTCAAAATAATTGTTTACGTTACCTTTGGGTGTACGAATACCATTATCGACAAAATTCTCAGTTGCCTTTGCTGATTTTACACCACCTAACCATGTACAAATTAGTTTTTGTGTAGCTTTATCGTCAGGATTGATATTACCGGTAAACATAAATGTAAAGTCGGCAGGAATGGCAAATCGTTGTTTGTAGACTTCCAAAGCTTTGTCCTGATTGATTTTATCAAGCATTTCTACATTAAATAATATAGTGCGTGGGTTGTGATTGGAAACTGTGGTTTGGATGCTATCGTAGAAAATGGCTTTTGGGTTGGTTTCTTTGTTGCCAAAGGCGGTTTTATACATATTTTGTAACGTTTGGAACGATTTGTCGTCTTTGCGTGGTGCCGTGAAATACAGATAGGTTAGTTGCAACATGGTTTCAAAATCTTTAATAGAAGAGTTACCATCAAAACCCTCACTGTAATTGTTTATCTCAGGCGAAACACTTGCATTTTTACTTGACAAATATTTTTCTAATTCGATAGCTGAAAAATCACCAATGCCATTGTAAGCAATAATATCGGTTGCAACAGTTGCCGAAGGTAAATCTTTCACATTGGCAACTTTTGAAAGTCCGCCATAACTGAAAGCACTCATCAAAATTTCGTCTTTTTTGAATGTGGTTGGTTTGATGACTATTTTCACGCCATTACTCAAAATCCATTCCGTCGTACCCAATGATTCATTCGTGGTTACCGATTTGATTTTTCCTGCTTTTGGAGCTTTTTTTACCAAAGGTTTATTGACGGTTTCTTCTTTCGGGGCTTCCAAATTTAAAGCTTTTACATCTGCAAAAATAGTTAACGCTTCTTCTTTGGTTGGCAATTTTACTGCTTCTTTGTCAGGAGCCATAAAACTGATAATCAAATTTTCGTCGGTTACATAACTTTGTGCCAACCGGTTTAAATTTTCCACGTTAACCTGTGGGAGAAATTTTTGTAACATTTCATATTCCCATTCAATGCCGGGCATACATTCTTTATCTAAATAATGACGAATATATTCACGTGTAAGCGTAATGTTTTTACGATTATCACGTTCGTTGTAGGTTTGTTCGTAATTTTTGAGCATCTCGGCTTTGGCGCGTGCCAATTCGGCATTGGTAAATCCGAAACGTTTTGCTTTTTCTGCTTCGGTCAACAAATCACTCAAAGCCTCTTTCTCTTGCCCTTCCTTAGGAATGGCAATCATCTGGAACGCATCTTTAGCTTTTACCAGCTCACCATAATAACCGAAAGCGGCAATAAATGACGCCTCCGGATTCTGCGTAATTTCGGAGAAACGGTAATTTAAGATGGTGGAAATTAAATCGTTAAGTACATCTTGTGTATAAGCAATCATTGTCCCTTTCAATGCTTCGGGCAATGTGTTGTGTTTGTATTCCAATTCAATACGGGTTTGTTGTGCTTCTTTGTCAGTTACGATTGAAACGATAGGTTCTGTGTTATCGTTAATATCATAGATTGGGCGTTCGCCACGGTTGGCGCGTGCGGGTACGTCAGCCCATAGTTTTTTTATTTTGACTTCAATTGTATCTACATTAATATCTCCGACAACAACGATGGCTTGTAAATCGGAACCATACCATTTGTGATAATAATCGCGTAAAGCCTGATAGGAAAAATTATTAATGACAGCAGTATCTCCGATTACATCTCGTTTGGCATATTGCGATTCGGGATATTTCAGTTTGTTGGATTCTTTCCACATACGACGGTTGGCAGTTGCGCCGGTACGCCATTCCTCACGAATGACACCGCGTTCTGCATCAATTTCGCTGTCTTCCAGCAATAGGCCACACGACCAGTCGTGCATGACTAACAAGGCACTGTCAATAACGCCGGATCGTACTGTAGGCACGTCCGACAGGCGATAAACCGTCTCGTCTAATGAAGTATAAGCATTAATATTCCCGCCAAAATTTACGCCAATAGATTCAAAATAGTTAATAATACCTTTACCGGGAAAATGTTGTGTCCCATTGAATGCCATATGTTCCAAAAAGTGTGCAAGACCGTTTTGGTTATCTTCTTCAAGAATAGCGCCAACGCCTTGTGCAATATGAAATTCTGCACGTTCTTTGGGTTGTTCGTTGTGACGAATGTAATAAGTCAAACCATTATCCAAAATGCCCATACGTACGTTTGGATCAATAGGTAGCGGCTGTGCCTGCTGTGCAAATCCGATGCAAACTACCGTGCATAACATCAGAGTTGCTGAAATGAATCTTTTCATAATCGATTTTTTTTAATAATTAGTTAATTGTTTTCGTTTGCAAAGTAACTAATTATTTTTTGAATATCAAAATATTTTTATTGTTTTTCGATAAAATATTGTAGGAAATCAGATTTGTTGTTGCTATCATGTGTCTCTACATATTTTTTGCCGAAATAAAATTTTGTAAGGAATTTTCGTATGCTATTTTGTAATTTGTCAAAAAGCAGTATCTTTGCACTCGGGTAAGTCCTATACGACCAGCTCCCTTTGAACTCCCCCAGGGCTTGATCGCAGCAAGGGTAGAAGGTTGTAGCGGTGCGATATAGCAAGCTTACCCTTTTTGCCTCTTTAGCTCAGCTGGCCAGAGCACGTGATTTGTAATCTCGGGGTCGTTGGTTCGAATCCGACAAGAGGCTCAAAAAACCATACTTTTTTATAAGTGTGGTTTTTTTATTGCCAAAATCTTTTTTTATTCAAAAAAATTGTATCTTTACCACAACTAATTTTATTCAAATTTTTTTATTGTATGAGTCAACAGCCCGATTTAATCGAATTTGATGATGACGACGCTATTGAGTTTATCATCAATCGTTTACCAAAAGCACTTCGTAGTAGGATATCTGAAGATGATGTTCAGTATGTCCTTGATTTAATTTGTGATTTCTATGAGAAAAACAATCTGATAGAAGACGAAGAGGTGGAAGAGGCCACCATTGCCGAAGATGACATGTTCAGATATATTGATGGCATCATGCGGAAAGAAAATGTTATTGAGTTGACAGAAGAAGAGTTGCGTACCATACTTGATGGTGAGTACGAATACGGGAAAAGTATTGGTATTTATACCGAAGAAGATTGAGATTGCAATAAATTTGAGTTTTTTCTCCGTATAACTGGGTTTATGTGGAGAAGGTTTTGTTTTGTTTATATGTCAAAAATCGGTTTTTATATTGTTTATGCTGTATTATGGACTATTGCATGGTTGCCACTGCCCGTGTTATATTTGTTTTCAGACCTTGGATATTTGATAGTTTATAAGGTTGCACGTTATAGGGTCAAGGTAGTACGTCAAAATATGCGGAACTCATTTCCCAATAAAACGGTGACCGAGTTGCGTCAGTTGGAACATCGCTTTTATCATTATCTGTGTGATTACGGCGTAGAATCAATATGGTATTTGCATGCTTCAAAACACGCAATAACTCAACATATTGTATTTGATAATTGTGAAGTTTTTACGGAGGCTTATCGCACCGGCAAAGATGTAATAGCAGTTTTTGGGCATTATGGGAACTGGGAGTGGGTAAGTTCGCTTCCATTGCATACACATCCCGATATTACCATTGAAACGCTTTATCGCCCGTTGAAAAATAGAGATTTTGATGATTTTTTCTTGAAACTGCGTTCACGATTTGGTTGTGTTTGCGTGGATAAAAAGCGTGTGTTACGTCATATTTTACAGGATAAAAAAGATGGCAGACCATTTGTGTTGGCTTTTATTGCCGATCAAACTCCGTCGGTCAATAATTTGCATTATTGGACACCATTTTTAAATCAGGATACGCCGTTTTTAACAGGGTGGGAAACGATAGCCCGCAAAACGAATGATTATGTGGTGTTTTTGGACACACATCGGGTAAAGCGTGGTTACTATCATTGCAGAGTGGAAGTGTTGAGCACAGAACCGAAAGAAACCGCAGAATTTGAGTTGACAGAGCAATATGTATGGCGTATGGAACAAAATATTTTGGAAAATCCTGCGTATTGGTTGTGGTCGCATAAACGCTGGAAACACCAACGAAGTTGAATGAAATGAATATCAATAATAAACTTATGAAGAAAGTAATGTTATTAGCTGTTGTTACTATTTTTGTAACAGCAAGTTATGGTCAAAGTAAGAACTTTATTGACCAAAATTATATCGAAGTAGAAGGCTTTGCCGAGAAAAAGGTAACGCCCAACGAAATTTATCTGAATATTGTTATTAATGAAAAGGATTTCAAAAATAAAACTGTAAAGGCACTGGAAGGAGTGATGATAGCACAACTGAAAGAAGCGGGGATAGACGTTGAAAAACAATTGAAAATGAGCGATTTTACCAGTAATTTTAAGAAATATTGGTTGAAAAAATCTGATATTAATCAAATGCGTGAATATGTATTGTGCGTATCAGATGCTCAAACGGCAGGTAATGTTTTTCTTAGACTCGAATCTGTGGAGATTTCCAATGTTTCAATTTTGCGAATTGACCACAGTGATAGGGAACAGTTGAAAAAAGAGGTAAAAGCCGATGCCATAAAAGCAGCCAAAGAAGAAGCTACTTTATTGGCAGGAGCTATAGGACAGGAGGTAGGTCGTGCATTGTACATTGATGAATCTCGTACACCGGTATATCGTTATTCTGATGCTATGATGGTGCGTGCGCAGAAGGTTAACACCGGCTTTGAATTTGACGAAGAGTCTGCTGCCCCTAATATCGAATTTGAGAAAATAGAGTTGCAGGCAACAGTGACTGTACGTTTTGAATTGAAATAAAATTTTTATGCTGCAACATTGCGGTTATTTTTATTATATTTGCACAAATTGCTATTTAGATTATGGATACTAAACAAAGACATAGTATTTTACAAAGCATTTATTCGTTTCTTGCCAGATTAATTAATATTCATGACGACAGTGATGCTCAAGCCACGATAAATAATATTGAGAAGAGTACGGAATTTCGCGGTGATAATGTGTGGATTTTGTTTTGTGCCATCATTATCGCGTCTGTCGGATTAAATGTCAATTCTACGGCAGTTATTATTGGTGCGATGCTTATTTCACCGGTTATGGGACCAATTATGGGTGTAGGTCTGTCTATTGGAATTAGTGATAATGATTTGTTATTCAAGTCGTTAAAGAATTTGTTAATTATGGTGGGCATCAGTTTGGTAGCTTCGAGTATTTATTTTCTTCTTACACCACTCAACGATGCACAGTCGGAACTATTAGCTCGTACACGACCAACAATTTATGATGTGTTTATTGCATTTTTTGGTGGTGCTGCCGGAATTATTGCTTCTTCGAGAAAACAGGAAAAAATGACGGTTGTGTCAGGCGTTGCTATTGCCACAGCACTTATGCCACCATTGTGTACTGCGGGATATGGAATTGGAACAGGTCAGCTACTCTATTTTTTAGGTGCTATTTATCTGTTTTTCATCAACTCGTTTTTTATTGCATTGGCAACGTTTCTGATGGTTCGTTACCTGCATTTTCCACCAAAAGCCTTTTTGGATCCGGTAAAAGCAAAAAAAGTGCGCCGCAGTTTGTTGATTTTTTCCATTATTGTTATTGTCCCAAGCGTATTTACGGCAGTAGATGTGTTGCGTGAAACGTCTTTTAATTCGCAGGCAATTAAATATATTACCGATATTGATAAAAGTGATATGTTTAAAGATGTACAAATTATTAATAGTAAGCGCACGTATACAACTAAAAAACAGACCATTGCACTTACCTTTGTCGGTAAATCTCTGACAGATGATCAGATGGCAAGTTTGAAGAAGAAGTTAGGCGAATATGGATTAGAAAAAGCAAATTTGGAAATTCGTCAAACCAGCGGGAATATTGATATCAATACACAAGCTGCCATGTTGCAAACCTTTATTGATAAAAAAGAGTTACAACTGCAACAAAAAGATTCCCTTATTCAGTGTATGGAAGAAAAATTGCAGGTAGAACAAGAAAAGAAATTAGTTACTTCTGAGCAATTAGCTGTTGAAGTTGTGGCATTATTTCCTCATATTCAGACTTTCTCAATTGGCGAAAGTGAAGAAATAAACATAAATTCGCAGAAGAAAGATACCGTTTCCACTGTTAATATAAAATGGGGAAAGACTCCGACCAAACAAGAAAATGAACAATTGCATAAGTGGCTTAAAGCTCGTTTAAATACGAAGAAACTTCATATCATAAATGACTAAAATGAAAAAATATCTTTTGTTTTTAGGTGTGGTTTGTGTACTATTGGGTTGCACAAAAAATAATCCGGAAGAGCCTCAAAAACCTGTGGAACAGACTTTTTCAGGAGATTATAATACAACTACTACAGGAAAAATATTTCTGGAAGATTCGGTAGCCTCGCCTTTGACTCCGGATTCCATATCAATTCCGGGATTTGCACAAAATATGGTTATAGAACGTGCTACAGACACTACTGTTACCATTACTTTTCAAGATACGGTTCAAGAACCTTTTTCAGCCGTCATAATTAAAGATACCATTTATTATAATGCTCCTCTTGCAATGAAAATGTCAGGAATGACCATGACGGGTACACGTATTGGGATAGGAACGCTTGAAAGCAACACAATATTAACAATGGAAGAGACGGTAAAAGGAACATTCTTTGGAACAATTGTGTATTCTGGATTTCCGATTGTTCTCAAAGGGAACTTTCATGGAACACTAAAATACGTTGGTACAAAGCAATAGTGTTGAAGCGATATAACTAAAACGAAAAAAATCGATAATTTTATCGATTTTTTTTCGTTTATTTTTTAGTCAAACATTTGTTTGAAACGACTGAAAAAGTTTCGTGTATCAGATGACGAAGGTTGGAAATTAGGTGAATCTTCCAGTTTTTCAATTATTTTTTTCTCTTCTGAAGAAATATTACTTGGTATATAAACACCAATATTTACCAATAGGTCGCCTGTTCCATATCGATTGACATCGGGCAACCCTTTGTTACGCAAACGTAAAACTTTTCCAGGCTGTGTACCTTTTTCTACTTTTACTTTTACACGACCATCTACGGTAGGAATTTCGACGGTACCACCAAGTATTGCAATAGGTAAGGGTAGCAGCAGGTTATAAATTAAATCATTGCCATCGCGTATTAGTTCAGGGTGCTTTTCTTCTTGAATGACAATAAGCAAGTCGCCATTTACGCCGCCATTACGCGCGGCATTACCTTTTCCCTGCATAGATAATTGCATACCTTCTGCAACGCCTGCCGGAATATGAATTGATATAATTTCATCTGCTTTGACGACACCTGCGCCACCACAATATGGACATTTATCGGTAATAACAAAACCTTCACCTCCACATGTCGGGCATGGAGACTGGGTTTGCATGTGTCCTAAGATAGTACGCTGAACTTGAGTTATATAGCCTGTCCCGTTACATGTTGAACATGTTTTTCGACTATGGCTATCTTTGGCTCCTGTCCCGTCACAATGAGAGCAGGTTACCATTTTTTGTATTTTGATTTTTTTATCAACTCCGGTAGCTATTTCTTGCAGTGTCAGTGTTACTTTAACTCTTAAATCGCTACCTCGGCGTGTGTGGTGTGCACCACTGCGTGATCCACCGCCAAATCCGCCGAACCCGCCAAAACTACTAAATCCGCCAAAACGTCCGCCAAATATATCTCCAAAATGTTCGAAGATATCATCCATAGACATTCCGCCACCACCAAAACCACCTCCTGCTGTACCATTAACGCCGGCGTGTCCAAATTGGTCGTAGCGTTGACGTTTTTGTGGGTCACTCAACACTTCATACGCTTCCGCAGCTTCTTTGAACTTTTCTTCGGCCACTTTGTCCCCTGGATTTTTATCCGGATGAAATTCGATGGCTTTTTTTCGGTACGCTTTTTTTATTTCATCAGCAGACGCTTCTTTCGATACGCCTAATACTTCATAATAATCTCGTTTTTCCATTGTTTTATGTTTTATTTCCCAACAACTACTTTCGGGAAACGAATTACCTTGTCGTGCAATTGATAACCTTTTTGAATGCAATCAAGAATTTTTCCTTTTTGTTCTTCCGTAGCAGCAGGAATGGTTGTGACTGCTTCATGTAAATTTACATCAAACGGTTGATTCTCGGTTTCTACCATGGTAACATCATTTTGTTTCAAGAATGTAAGCATTTGAGAATAAATTAAATCTACACCAGCTTTTAAAGCAGCGACGTCTTCCGCATTGTCCATTGCTTTCAAGCTACGTTCAAAATTATCAATGATTGGCAATATATCCACTAAAATACGTTCCGAAGAAGTTTTTATCCATTCTGTTTTTTCCTTCATCATGCGTTTTCGATAGTTGTCAAATTCTGCCATCAGCCGCAGATATTTATCGTTTAACTCATTATACTTTGCTTCAAAATCTGTTTTGGTTTGTTCCGGTTCTCCTTTTGTGGCTTGATTAGAAGTAGTGTCGGATGATTCTTTTTGAGATGTGGCTTCGTTGTTTACAGGGTCTTGCTGAGTTTCAACTGAATCTTCTTTTGGGTTTTTCTTCTTGGATTCTTTCATGATTTCTATTTTTATTGTTTTTTTTTGTCAGTTGCAACTTAACAAAAAGTTTGCCAGCTAATACATTATGCCACATTAACCATATTTTTGTGGTTTGTCTGCATTTTTGTCAGTACTTTTTATTCGTAAGGTACAAAAACGCGCAAAGTTACATATTTTATTCAATTTTATATTCTCCACTTCTAAATATCAAGAATATTTTGTAAGTTTGTCGTTATTTTGAAAATGACATTTTGTGGCGGCATCTAAAATATATATTAAAAATAAGCGTGCTTCGTTTGATTACGAATTTTTAGAACGTTTTGTAGCAGGAATAGCCCTGTATGGAACTGAAATAAAATCAATTAGAGAGAGTAAAGTGAGCTTGTCCGATACGTATTGTGCTTTTGCCGATAATGAACTTTGGGTGTACAATATGCACATTGCTCTTTATCGTTTAGGTACATTTTACAATCATGAAGTGATGCGCGTTCGGAAACTTTTGCTTACTAAACGTGAATTACGCAAGTTGCAGCGGGCTGTTAAGGAAAGTGGTCTTACTATTGTGCCAACATCTCTTTTTATCAACGATAAAGGTTTGGCAAAAATGGAAATTGCTTTGGCGCGTGGCAAAAAAACTTATGATAAACGCCAAACGCTCAAAGAGAACGATGATAAACGTGAAATGGCAAAAGCTTTCAAACGATAAAATTTCGTTTTGAAACATTGTACACACAATTTTTATTATTATCTTTGCAGCCACATTTGAGCAATGCCATTTTGGCTCAGTTGGTAGAGCAACGCATTCGTAATGCGTAGGTCCCCGGTTCGAGTCCGGGAAATGGCTCAAATGCCTTTCATAGGCAATTTAAGCAAAATTGGCTGAAAAAATCGTGTCGTTTGTTAGTTGTATTTCAGTAACTCGAAAGGCGATACATTTTTGTGTATATATTTTGTTAATTGACAAATAATATATATCTTTGCCGTCCAAAAATGTGGAGAGATTTGATAGCTTGCAACCACTAAAAAAAATGCTAAAATAGTTCCGACTACTGCACTTTTTTTCGCTTACGCGAGTTTCTCTCCCAAACTAATATTTAAGATTGTTTTATTTTTAAATTTATTATTATGGGATATTTGTTTTCATCAGAATCAGTGTCAGAAGGGCATCCTGACAAAGTTGCCGACCAAATATCGGATGCTATTTTAGATAAATTTCTTGCATTCGATTCGAAGTCGCACGTTGCATGCGAAACGTTTGTTACCACCGGACAAGTTGTGCTTGGTGGCGAAGTTACATCTGAGGCTTATATTGATTTACAGGGTGTGGCACGCGAAACCATTAAAAAAATCGGTTATACAAAGAGTGAGTATAAATTTGAAGCAGAAAGCTGTGGCGTTCTGTCTGCTATTCATGAGCAATCCGAAGATATTAGTCGTGGTGTAACGCATTCCGATCCATTGGAACAAGGTGCCGGCGACCAGGGAATGATGTTTGGTTATGCGACTAATGAAACGTCTAATTATATGCCGCTGACACTCGATTTGGCACATCAATTGTTGATTGAATTGGGGAATATACGTAAGCAGACAACTCTAATGCCTTATCTGCGTCCGGATGCTAAAAGTCAGGTAACAGTGGAATATGGAGATGATAACCAACCTCGTCGTATTCATACGATTGTTGTCTCCACTCAACATGATGAATTCGTTTTGCCAACTAATACAAAGTCACAAATTGAGGCAGACCGTGAAATGCAGAAAAAAATACAAAAAGATGTACGTGAAATTCTTATTCCGCGTGTGTTTGACAAACATCCGGAATACAAGCAATATCTTAACGGTGATTATGAGTTGTTGGTAAATCCTACGGGAAAGTTTGTTATAGGCGGACCTCATGGCGATACCGGTTTGACCGGTCGTAAGATTATTGTTGATACTTATGGTGGTAAAGGAGCACATGGTGGCGGAGCATTTTCAGGGAAAGATCCATCGAAGGTGGATCGTTCTGCGGCTTATGCTGCACGTCATATTGCCAAAAATCTTGTGGCAGCAGGTGTTGCCAATGAAGTTTTGGTGCAAGTATCGTATGCGATAGGGGTGGCAAAACCACTCAATGTGTATGTGAATACATATAATACGGCACATGTCAAATGCAGCGATGGTGAAATTGCACAAAAAATATCGGAATTATTTGATTTACGTCCGGGAGCTATAGAACGTGATTTGAAACTGCGTAATCCTATTTATTCTGAAACATCGGCTTATGGTCATTTTGGAAGAAAAAATGAAGTCGTTAGCAAACATTTTATGTCGCGTTACAATGACCCGTGTGAAAAAGTCCTTGAGGTGGAATTGTTTACTTGGGAAAAACTTGATTTTGTAGATAAAATCAAAAACGCATTTGGTTTATAAAAAAAAGCGTATATTTGAACTGCCTTCCGAAAAACAAATTTGGGAGGCAGTTTCTTCTGTTAAAAATATAGAGAAAATTGTTTTTGTTGTATGTTTTCAGCACGCTTAAAAATATGTATAATACTATGTATCTGTCTGTTTTGTGGATGCAGCAAACTTAAAGAACCGGAAGCTCCTATTCAATTTTCGGAATTAGCATCGTTACCTGTTGGAAGGGCGTCTGCATCAGCGTTTGTTGTGGAAGGGAAAGCGTATGTTTTGTATGGAAGAGGTGCAGATGGAGTCGTGTTAAATGATATGTGGCAGTATGATGTGAAACACAATACATGGATACAATTAAACGATGTGCCTTTTAAAGGAAGAGTGAAGGCGATAGCGCAGGTTGTGGATAATGTTGCGTATGTTGGATTAGGATATATAGGAGAAGTTTATAGAGATTCTTGTTATTTACGTGATTTTTGGAAATATACACCTGCTACAAATATGTGGACACGTTGTGCCGATTTTCCTTCTCATAGCAGCGATGCAGCAGTGTCTTTTTCTGTAAATAAAAATATATATGTTGCGTTTGGCTTTTTTGATGGTTTTACAACAGAAGTTTATAAATACAATACTGATGTAAATGTATGGATACAGTGTGATGAAGCCAAAATACCTGCACGAGGAGGAGCTGTGGGATGTTCTGATGGGTTTGAATGTTTTGCGGGAACCGGATATAATACAACAAGTTTAAATGATTGGTGGCGATATTTACCACAATCTGATAAATGGCAACGGTTGGCTGATATTCCAGGAAAAGGACGTGAATTTGCTTCGGCAATAGCTGTCGGTCAACGTATATATTTGTTAGGAGGACGTCATTTTGGAGGGACATTAACTACCGGTTTTTTGTTTGATGATTTGTTGGAATATGATGTAAGTGAAGATAGGTGGTTGTTACTCGGACATTTGCCGAATGGCGGGCGTGAAAATATGATAACTTTTTCTGTCGACGGGAAAGGCTATTTTGGATTGGGTGAAGATAAAGATGGGAAAATCTTTAAAGATTTGTATCGTTGGGACGATTAAACAAAATATTGCTTACAGGACTGTTTTGCTTGTGTACATTTTCGGCATTAGCGTGGAAACCATGGCCATTACCAATGGATTCTGCCGATTTATGTCAAGATACGATTCAGTATGGAGGTAAAATAGAGGCGGTGGCAGCATCCGGTAATTATGCGCCGTTTTGGTTTCAGAGTAATCACTTCGGAAGTATTTCTGCGCAACCTTATAGCGGAAATTTGAGTTTGTATGTGGGTAAAGAATTAACACGACCTAATCGTTGGTACGACTATAGTTTTGGTGTAGAAGCCATAGGGCAGGTTGATACGAGACAAATTTCGGCTTTTCTGCAACGTTTTTACGCTCATGTACGTCTTTATGTAATAGATGTGACGGTTGGTATAAAACCACAAATATACGGCAATCAGGACGAAGAACTTTCAAGCGGAGGCTTACTGTTTTCTCAAAATTCTCGTTCCATGCCACGTATTACCATTGGCATTGACAATTATACGCCATTTCCTTTTACTTTTGGATATTTGGAAGTAAAAGGCGGTATTACCCATGGATGGTTTACTGATAATGTGTATGTTGACCATGCGTTTTTGCATCATAAATTTGTGGGTGCACGCATAGGTGGAAAGTTGCCGGTAAATATCAGTTATGAATTTCATCATGCGGCACAATGGGGAGGGAATTCTCCTGTGTATGGGGAGTTGGGACAAGGTTGTTCTGATTTTTGGAATGTTTTTTTTGCACGTTCGGGTGGTTCCATGTCCAATGATCGAATTAATGCTTACGGGAATCATATTGGTTCACAAAATTTAGGTATAGATGTAAAATGGAGAAACTGGAAGATTTCTGCTTACTGGCAAAATATATTTGAAGACGGACCAATTGATATGATGTGGAAATCGATGAATTTGTCTGATGGGCTTTGGGGACTTTCGGTACATCAATCGCAATTTCCGTATGTGAATGGTTTGGTATATGAGTTTATAAATACAACGGATCAGTCTGGTCCGTTTCACGATAAAGACGGTTTGGTTTTTGGTGGTAATGACAGTTATTTTACAAATAGCATTTATCGAAATGGCTGGAACTATTTTTATCGGACTATTGGAACACCATTTATTACCTCGCCTGTGTATAATACAGATGGGAGTATTGCCACATTGAATAATCGCGTAACAGCACATCATATTGGCATAAAAGGAGATGTTTTTGGTTATCGTTATAGAACCTTGGTTTCGTTTGTCAAGAATTATGGTCGTTATGGAGATAATGAGGCTGCTTTTACAACTAATACCGCGTTATTGTTGGAGGTAAGTAAACATTTTGAGAAGGCTTGGGGATTAGATTTTTCGCTTTCGTTTGGAGCCGATATCGGTAATCAGTTTGGTAACTCATTTGGCGCGATGTTTTCGATTACCAAACGTGGCATTATTTGGAAATACTGAAAGAACTAACATTAAAAACTAAAAATATGACTTTCGTAGAATTGAGTAACAAAATTTTTAACGAATCGGTATTGGCTTATCATAAAACTGACAATGTGGATGAACCAATACGTAATCCTTACGAAGTAAAAAGTATAGAATATTATCTTTATCTGAAAAACTGGATTGATGCTGTTCAATGGCATTTTGAAGATATAATCCGTGACCCGAATATCAATCCGGAAGAGGCATTGATTTTAAAACGTCGTATAGATAAATCTAATCAGGATCGTACCGACTTGGTGGAACTTATTGATAGTTATTTTTGGGATAAATACCATAGCGTTATTGCTAAAAAAGATGCCGCCATTAATACTGAAAGTCCGGCATGGGCAATAGATCGTTTGTCTATTTTGCACCTGAAAATTTATCACATGCAACAGGAGGTTAATCGTACTGATGTTGATGCAGCGCATAAAAATGCGTGTCAGACAAAATTGAATGTGCTTTTGGAACAGAAAACGGATTTGTCGACAGCTATCCAACAATTACTTGAAGCATATGCTTGTGGCGAAAAGCAGATGAAGGTTTATAAACAGATGAAAATGTATAATGACCCTAATCTAAATCCTGTTTTATACGGGCAAAAATAAAATACTTTGGCACGACTTCTCATTATACGTTTTTCTGCTTTAGGCGATGTGGCAATGACGATTCCCGTAATTGATTCGTTGGCACACCAATATCCGCATTTAGGCATAACCGTTTTGAGTAAAGCCATATATTCACCTTTGTTTGAACGTTTGCCGGAGAATGTTACATTTGTTGGTGCCGATTTTAAGAAGAAGCATATCGGTTGGCAAGGACTAAATCGTTTGTTAGCGGATACCAGATATAAGGAATGTGATTTTGTAGCCGATTTTCATGGCGTTTTACGGACTTTTTATTTAGATACTGTGTGCCGTTTTGCCGGGTGTAAAGTGGCGGTAATAAATAAAGGACGTAATGAAAAAAACAAACTTGTACACAGACACAAACGGTTGCAACCATTGAAATCTTCGTTTTTGCGTTATTCTGACGTGTTGGCACAATTGGGTTTTCCGGTAACCTTGGATTTTGTATCTTTATTCCCTTCAAAAATCAAAACAGATTTAATTAAGCGCATTGGAATTGCACCATTTGCAAAACATACGGGTAAAATATATCCGTTGCATTTGATGGAACAAGTAATAGATATTTTGTCGAAAAAGGAGAATGTAGAAGTATATTTGTTTGGCTCCGGCGAAGCAGAAAAAGCGATTATTGATGAATGGTGTGATAAATATCCGCATTTGGCTTCGGTAGTTGGTAAATATAATTTCTCCGGCGAATTAGAATTAATGAATCGGTTAGATGTGATGCTTACAATGGATTCTGCCAATATGCATTTGGCTTCGTTGGTAGCAACGCCGGTTGTATCAATTTGGGGTGCTACTCATCCCTTTGCCGGTTTTATGGGCTGGAATCAGACAGATGCAGTGCAGTTGGATTTGTCGTGTCGCCCATGTTCCGTTTTTGGAAATAAACCGTGCAGACGAGGCGATTATGCCTGTTTGAAGGATATCACGCCGGCAATGATTATTGAACATATTGAAGCTAAACTACAATGAAGTTGGTATTAAATACGAATTATGAATCATTGCGTGAATTTATTACGCTATTGCCAACGACCTTTGATACAGGTGGTGAGGTGATTTATAATGCTCGGAATCAGATAAAAGTATTCACATTGGCAGACGGCAGAAAAATAAATGTAAAACGTTATTGTGTGCCAATATTTATTAATAGGCTGGTTTATACTTTTTGTAGACAGCCAAAAGCTGTTCGTGCTTATGAATATGCGGCTCATTTGATAGAATTAGATGTGCCGACACCGATGCCTATTGCTTATATTTTGGAACAGAGAGGCGGCTTGTTGGCGTATAGTTTTTTGATAACGGAACAGTCTTCGTTGCATAATATGCTCTATGAGTTTGGCAAAGGAACTTTATCCGGTCGTGAAGAGATAGTGAAAGCGTTTGCTCGTTTTACGGCTGGTTTGCACGAAAAAGGAGTGTATCACAAGGACTATTCTCCCGGTAATATTCTGTTTGATGTGATACAGGGCGTACCTCAATTTACCCTTGTAGATGTTAATCGTATGGAATTTGGCAAAGTAAATATGGATAAAGGCTGTCGTAATTTTGCGCGTTTGTGGGGTAAACGGGATTTTTTTGAATTGATAGCGACGGAATATGCAACAGCACGTCATTTTAATGTGCAACAGTGTATAAATTTGATACTGAAATATCGGCACGCATTTTGGAAAACACACGATCGTACTTTGTATGACTATGAATGAATTGTTGGTAAATATTGTAATTCCGCTTTATTCCGCGAAATTGAATGCTGATGAACAAAAGTCGTTGGCGCAATGTTGTACGATTTTATCGCGTTATCCCATTACTTTGGTCAAACCGTATTCACTTGATGTGTCGTCTTTGTTGACAGAATATCCTATGTTGCGGGTAGAAAGTTTTGAAGACGATTTTTTCGAAAGTATTTTCGATTATAATCGTTTGATGATGAGCGAAGTTTTTTATGCACGCTTCTTGGTTTATAAGTATGTGCTTGTTTATCAGTTAGATGCTTATGTTTTTTGTGATGAATTGGAAAAATGGTGTTTGAAAGATTATGATTATATTGGTGCTCCGTGGCTTTTGAAACCAAGGTACACTCATATGTTTTTTCGTCCTTTTTTGGAGCTAAAATCGTTCTTTTATCGTCTGAAAGGGAAACCGGCACGTCCGAAATTATTGGGAAATAAAGTGGGTAACGGAGGATTGTCTTTGCGCAAAGTATCTTCTCATTTGTCTGTTGTGCGGCAGTCCGATGATATTGTGGCGCATTTTTTGGAGCAAAGTAAAGTACATACCGAATACAATGAAGATGTTTTTTGGGCAACACAGACGCTGCAATTTAAGATACCGGATTATCGTGAAGCAGTGGCTTTTTCGTTCGATTTACATCCTGAACGCGCACTCAAATTGAATCAAAATAAATTGCCTTTTGGGTGTCATGGCTGGAATAAGGGCAAACGACGTAATTTTTGGCAAAAATATCTGTGATGAATATAGGATTTGACGCAAAACGTTTTTTTCATAATCGACGAGGATTAGGAAATTATAGTCGGGATACTATACGGTTGTTATCAGCCTATTATCCTGATAATAATTATCTATTATTCAATCCGTCGATTAAGAATTGTGTGCCAAATATTCTCAATTCTAATACTACCATGGTCATTCCCGATACGATAATTGGGAAGGCAATTCCCTCTTGGTGGCGTACATTTGGCATGAAACATGATTTTGTGTCAAAAAAGTTGGATATTTATCATGGTTTGAGCCAGGAACTACCTGTCGGTATAGAAAAAACGGGTGTCAAAACGGTGGTTACCATGCACGATGCTATTTTTATGCGTTATCCTGAACTTTATTCGTGTACTTATCGGCAGTTTTTTATTCGTAAAAATCGTTATGCTTGTCGTGTGGCTGATAGAATTATTGCCATAAGCGAACAAACCAAACGTGATATGATGTCTTATTTTGATGCAGATGAAGCCAAAATTGATGTTGTATATCAGGGTTGTAATGCTATTTTTCGGCAGCCTGCTTCGGATAGTGATAAACAGCAGATTCGGCAAAAATATCAATTGCCACAGCAATTTTTATTGACGGTAGGTGCTATAGAAAAGCGCAAAAATGCAGAAGTCATTATCAAAGCCTTGCATGCAGAACGTATTACTATACCGTTTGTTTTAGTGGGTGCACCTACCGATTATGTCAAGGATTTGAAGCAGTTGGTTCGGCAGTACAATATGGAACAACAAGTGATTTTTTTGCATTATGTAGCGTCTGATGAACTGCCTGCAATATATTCAATGGCATCGCTGTTTGTTTATCCGTCTGTTTTTGAGGGGTTTGGGATTCCTGTTTTGGAGGCGTTGTGTGTAGGAACTCCGGTTGTGGCATCCACAGGAACTTGTTTTGAGGAAGTGGGTGGCACGGCAGCGCATTATGTGAATCCACATGATGTGGAACAATGGGCTACAGAGATAAAACATTTGTTGACGGATGATTGGGTATGCCAAAATATGCGACAAGATGGTTTGTCGCGTTCTGAATTGTTTGTAGATAAAAGTGTTGCGAAATCGTTGATGGCAGTTTACGAAAAGTTGATATAATAATGGTTACGAAAGAAAAATTATTTGGTGTCGTGGTTTGGTATCATCCTTCCAACGAAAATATAGAAGCAATTCGTTCCTATTTGGGCGATATTACACATTTGTTTATTGTTGATAATTCCGAAAATAACAATAAAATATTGGTGGATCAGTTGCCGATTGATAAAGTTACGTATCTGCCAAATTGTGATAATCTTGGCATTGCCACAGCACTGAATATTGGTTGTATCAAGGCTTGTGAGGCAGGTGCCGAATGGATTTTGACGATGGATCAGGATAGTAAGTTTGACCGTTTCTCGTTGGCGGATTTTATCACGGAGGTTAATTTGTGTCCAACCTTTGATAACGTTGGAATCTTTTCACCATACCATTATTGTGGTGAAACTTCGCGTAAGGAACGTGAACGTTTTCAAACTATTTTTATTACTATGACTTCGGGAAATTTGTTGCGTGCAGATGCTTATCGTGAATGCGGACGCTTTCGTGACGATTTTTTCATTGATTTGGTGGACGATGAATATTGCTGTCGCTTATATCGTAACGGTTATACAGTTGTCAAAACCAATCGGATTATTTTGACACATCAGCTTGGTAATGGATTTGTAAGAGTGAGTCCGTTATTTAAAAAAACATTTGTTCAGCATAATGCGTTACGTCATTATTATATAGTTCGCAATATGCTTGAAATGAAACGATTATATCCGGAACAAAAACCATATTATTCCAAACAATTGCGTAAGCGTATCAAGCGCTGGCTGTTGTACGATTTTGACCAGAAATGGGGAAAATTAAAATATATGTGGTGGGGATCGCGTGATTTTAGAAATGGAAAGTTTGGTAAATTGAACTAAAAATGGGTTACATGAAAAAAATTCTTCTTGTTGTTAATATTTTAAATCTTCTTGGTTGTTGTTGGTTGCTTGTGAAATTACTTTTTAATTATGTAGGCACGCCTTATATTCTTGAATACGGAGGTTTTTATTTGTTTTTTGTAACTTGGGTAGTAGAGTTTATCTTGGAGAAACGCTGGAAGCGGTGGCAATGGAATTATACAACCGGATATTTTATTTTGTTGATTGTTTTCTTCTTGTTAAGTATTATATATGCACCTTTTGATAGTGAGGTGTATTTTAAACATCTTTTGGAGAAACGCTATGCCTTGTTTGGATTTGGCATTGTGGGTTTATTTGGACTTAATAAATATTATAAGTTAAGCTATTGTTTTAATGTTATGATTATTACCTCCATTCTGACGATTTGTTATCTTGTATTCTTTAGAATTGGTTTTGTTCCATTTATTACTTTTCCCGAAAGAGCTATTTTGCTGGCAAATGCGCGTATAGCCTCTGTAAATGCACACATGGGATTCAATTTATATCTGAATCTTTCATTGATAGGCATCTGGTATATTTGTACCCATTCGTGGCATCGGTTACCGCATTGGAAACGCTATGGATATGGAGCCGCATTGCTTGTCATTTTTTACATTTTGTCACAATCCGAAGGTCGAAGTGGCTTTTTGGCTTCTATTGTGTTAATGTTCAGCTTTATTGTATTGGAGATATGGAAACGTAGAAAAATACTTGGGCTGTTGGTGGTGTTGTTGCTGCCGTTTATTTTGTTTGCGGCTTCGTCACATCATGCGCGCATGTCCACAGACAAGTTACATAGTGAACCACGCTTGATGTTGTGGCATGCCGCTGTTGAAAAAATTGAGGATGACAAACCTGTTTTTGGATATGGGATGAGTCGTGCACAGGAGGAATTTGATAAAGTGAACATGAAGTATATTTCGGAGGAATACCGTCATTACTGGTTATCATTTAAGCCTTACTTTATTGATACGCACAATCAATATTTACAAACATTTCTTGAATTTGGTATAATAGGGCTATTGCTTTTACTGGTTTTATATACTGCTCCTGTCTTTCTAGTTGCCCCTAAACGGCGTATATTAACGGTTCTGATTTGTGGATTGTGTGCTTATCAGTCTATGTTTGATATGTTTATTACAGGACAATTTTGTCCGCTGTTCTGTTTGCTTATGTTGTTCTTACTTAAGGTTAAAGATGATGTGCAGCCACGGTGTGAGTCTGGTAAATGACGCATTGCCGGCTTTTTACTTACTGTTGTTGCCAAAAACAATTGTTGGCGTGTTTGTTAAATTGCGTCTAAAAGATTAACTTTGCAGGCAGAAACAAATGATTTTTTTATTTTTTTAAATACGTAATTTTTAGATGTTTGATAATCTGAGCGAACGACTTGAACGGTCGTTTAAAATATTAAAAGGTCAGGGGAGTATTACTGAAATTAATGTTGCCGAAACTCTCAAAGATGTGCGTAAGGCGCTTCTCGATGCGGATGTAAATTATAAGGTTGCAAAAACCTTTACAGATGACGTAAAAGCGAAAGCTCTCGGTATGAACGTATTAAATGCCATTAAACCTAATGAGTTAATGGTTAAAATTGTTCATGACGAATTGGCAAAACTTATGGGAGGTACCAACGAGGAACTAAACCTAAAAGGTTCGCCGACCATTATATTGATGTCTGGTTTGCAAGGTTCCGGTAAAACCACTTTTTCGGGGAAATTAGCCAATTTGTTGAAACACAAACGCGGAAAAAATCCGATGTTGGTGGCGTGTGATGTTTATCGTCCTGCAGCCATCGAACAATTGAAAGTGGTAGGAGAACAAATTGGCGTGCCGGTTTACAGCGAATCGGATAATAAAAATCCGGTTAAAATCGCCGAAAATGCCATAAAACAAGCCAAACAGGAAGGTAAAGATGTTGTCATCATTGATACCGCAGGACGTTTGGCAGTTGATGAGCAGATGATGGTGGAAATAGCTGATATTAAAGCAGCCGTAAAACCACATGAAATTTTGTTTGTTGTGGACGCCATGACCGGACAAGATGCGGTAAATACAGCCAAAGAATTTAATGAACGTCTCGATTTTAATGGTGTCGTTCTCACAAAATTAGATGGTGATACGCGTGGTGGAGCGGCTCTTTCTATTCGTACAGTGGTCGATAAACCAATAAAGTTTATTGGTACCGGTGAAAAAATGGAAGCCATAGATTTGTTTCATCCGGCACGTATGGCCGACCGTATTCTTGGTATGGGCGATATTGTTTCTTTGGTGGAACGTGCTCAAGAACAGTATGATGAAGCAGAAGCCCGTAAGTTGTCGAAGAAAATAGCCAAAAATCAATTTGATTTCAATGACTTTATGAGCCAGATTCAGCAAATAAAAAAGATGGGCAACATCAAAGAACTGGCTTCTATGATTCCGGGCGTAGGTAAAGCCATGAAAGATGTAGAAATGGACGAAAATTCGTTTGTGGGAGTGGAATCCATTATTCATTCAATGACTCCTGAAGAACGTGCAAATCCGCAATTGATAAATGGCAGCCGTAAAAATCGTATTGCCAATGGATGTGGTCGTGGAGTTCCCGAAATTAATCGTTTGCTGAAACAATTCAGCGATATGCAAAAGATGATGCGGACGGTACAAAAACAAGGTAACCCGATGAAAATGATGCGGAAAAAATAATAATACTGTTTTAAAATTTAATCTTATGGACAGTTTTGGGGATTATCTTTATATTATTGTCATTATTCTTGCTTTGGTAACCAGCCTTTTCGGAAAGAAAAAAAAGGTAAAACAGACACCTGCGTCTGTGCCAATACCTGAAATGGAAGAAAAAACCGTGCAGAAAACTGAAACGGAACAACCGACAGTTATTAAACGGTCGCATTTGGATAAAAAAACAGAAGAAGTAACCAACTTTTTTCAAGAATCGTTGCAACCGCAAGATGATGTCAAAATACATCATCGTCGTTCCTCAAAAGCAGAGAGTGAAATACATGAAGAAGAAAATATCTTAGATTTGCAGAATTTAGATGAAATAAAGAAGGCAATTGTTTATACCGAGATATTGAACCGAAAATATTAAAGAAACGCAAGCGCACAGGCATTTTTTAATTTCAAAATTATTTGCCCAATAGAAAAAAAAACCTTACCTTTGCAATAGAAAAGAGAAATACAAGGAGGGTTCCGACTGAAAGTCGGGATTCTTTTTATTTTATGTAAAAAATACAAACCTTAAAATAGAAACATTATGGCAGTTAGTTATATGTCCGAAGCGGGCTACAAACAACTAAACGAACAGTTACGGGAATTAGAATCGCAGCGTCCGGTTATTTCACGACAAATAGCAGAGGCGCGTGACAAGGGCGATTTGTCCGAAAATGCAGAGTATGATGCAGCGAGAGAAGCACAAGGCATGTTGGAGTTGAAAATCTCGCAGTTGAAAGAAACCATTGCGACAGCCCGTATTATTGATGAGAGTAAACTGTCGGTTGACACGGTAAAAATTTTGAACAAAGTACGTATTAAGAATCTTGCCAATAATCAGGAAGTAGAATATATGTTGGTGTCTGAAAGTGAATCCAATATTCGTGCGGGGAAGTTGGCAGTAACCACTCCTATTGGTAAGGGTTTGCTTGGCAAAAAAGTTGGTGATGTTATTGCTGTACAGGTTCCTTCCGGAACACTTTCTTTCGAAGTTTTAAATATTTCCATTTGAAATGGCAACTATTTTTACACGCATCATTAATGGCGAAATTCCCTGCTATAAAGTCGCGGAAAATGATCGTTATTTTGCTTTTCTCGATATCAATCCGATGACGAAAGGGCATACGCTGGTTATTCCTAAGGTCGAAGATGATTATATCTTTCATCTTGACGACGATACCTATTGCGGTTTGACATTGTTTGCCAAAAAAGTGGCGGCTGCCATAGAAAAAGCAGTGCCGTGCAAACGTATCGGTGTGGCAGTGATGGGAATGGAAGTGCCTCATACACATATACATCTCATTCCCATAAATAAAGAATCGGATATGATTATTTCCAATCCGAAACTGCATTTACCTGAGAGTGAAATGCAGCAGATTGCTAATGCTATTGCTGCGAACTTTAAGGAATAGGTGAGAAGGTAAAGTTTTTTATAAAAACAGTTGTCTGTTTTATAAAAAAAATGTACCTTTGCGTTCCCAATTAGTGATGGCGGGGTAGCTCAGTTGGTTAGAGCGTCGGATTCATAACCCGGAGGTCTCGAGTTCAATTCTCGATCCCGCTACATAAAACAAGAGAAAGTCAAACGACTTTCTCTTGTTTTATGTAAAAAGAGGAAACGTGTAGTTTGTTTGGAAACGGTGAAAATAATGATTTAGGAAATAAATTAAGTTGTAGTACTGCTTAAAATATTTTATTTTAGTTCTTGTGAGATTCCGGAAAAAAGTGTATCTTTGCACCACTTTTTGGAGAGATGGCAGAGTGGTCGATTGCAGCGGTCTTGAAAACCGCCGTACTGAGAGGTACCGGGGGTTCGAATCCCTCTCTCTCCGCAAACTATTAATTTTTTTAATAATAATAACAATGAAACAGGGAATTCATCCAGAGAGCTATCGACCCGTAGCATTCAAAGACATGTCGAATGACGAAACTTTCATTTCGCGTTCAACTGTTGCTACGAAAGAAACCATCGATATTGATGGGGTAACTTATCCATTGGTAAAACTTGAAATTTCAAGTTCGTCTCATCCTTTCTACACCGGCAAAAGTAAACTTGTGGATACTGCAGGTCGCGTAGATAAGTTTATGAATCGTTACCAAAACAGAATGGACAAGAAGAAAAAATAATTTTCCGACAAGTTACACAGTTAAAAAGAGCAAACATTATTGTTTGCTCTTTTTTGTGTCATTTTGGCTTGTTTTTTAATATTTTTTCTGTCAAAATAACAGTTTTTGCCATTGGCACTTGCTTTGTTGCTAACTATGCGATGTGTTTCAAAAGAATAAATCTTTATGAACCTAAAATCAATAAACTTTAAAACTTATAATTATGAACTTTAATAAATTTACAATCAAATCGCAAGAGGCCGTTCAGCGTGCAGTTGAATTGGCACAACAAGGTGGTCAGCAGGCCATTGAAACTCCGCATATATTAAAATCCGTTATCGAAAAAGGTGAAAATGTGGTGCAATTTCTGTTTGGTAAAATGATGGTAAATCTGTCGCCTGTGGCATCGGCTACGGATAGCATGGTGGCAGCTTTGCCAAAAGTAAGCGGTGGCGAACCGTATTTAAGTCGCGAGAGTAATGATGTTTTGTTACGTGCCGAAGAAATGGCGCAAAAAGACGGCGACGAATTTGTGTCGCTCGAATACATACTGTTGGCATTGGTGGATAAACAGAATGCTGTTCAGAAAATGTTGCAGGATGCCGGCGTGAATACGAAAGGATTACGCGGTGCCATTACCGAGTTGCGTAAAGGCAGTAAGGTAAAAGACCAAAGCGCTGAGGCGACTTATCAGGCACTTGAAAAATATGCCATCAATTTGAATGAACGTGCCCGTAGTGGTAAACTTGATCCTGTCATTGGACGAGATGATGAAATACGACGTGTGTTGCAGATATTAAGCCGTCGTACCAAAAACAATCCAATCCTGATTGGTGAACCGGGTGTTGGAAAAACGGCTATTGCCGAAGGTTTAGCACATCGTATTGTGCGTGGCGATGTTCCCGAGAATCTGAAAACAAAGCAGATTTTTAGTTTGGATATGGGCGCATTAGTGGCAGGTGCCAAATATAAAGGTGAATTTGAAGAACGTTTGAAATCTGTTGTGAACGAGGTAATTAAGGCCGAAGGTGAAATTATTTTGTTCATTGATGAAATTCATACATTGGTGGGAGCCGGTGGCGGCGAGGGAGCTATGGATGCTGCCAATATTTTGAAACCGGCATTGGCGCGTGGTGAACTGCGTGCCATTGGTGCAACGACTTTGAATGAATATCAGAAATATTTTGAAAAGGATAAAGCACTTGAACGTCGTTTCCAGATAGTTATGGTGGACGAACCGGATGAAGCGAGCAGTATTTCCATTTTGCGTGGATTGAAAGAGCGTTACGAGAATCATCATAAAGTACGTATTAAAGATGATGCCATTATTGCAGCAGTAGAGTTGTCGAGTCGTTACATTTCTGATCGTTTTTTGCCGGACAAAGCCATAGATTTAATGGACGAGGCGGCTGCAAAATTACGTTTGGAAGTGGATTCCGTACCGGAAGAGTTGGATACGATAGAACGTAATATCAAACAGTTGGAAATTGAGCGTGAAGCTATTAAACGTGAAAATGACCAGCCTAAAATGGCTCAATTGGCGAAAGAGATTGCCAATTTAAAGGAAGAAAGCCAAAAAATGCGGGCAAAATGGAGTAGCGAAAAGGCATTGATTGACAAAATTCAGCAGTCGAAAATAGAAATTGAACAGTTAAAGTATCAGGCAGAGAAAGCTGAACGCGAAGGCGATTACGGTAAGGTTGCCGAGATACGTTACGGTAAGATTAAAGCAGCAGAAAGTGCTATTGCCGAAAGTAAAAAACAGTTGAAGGAGATGCAGCACGGCAGTGCCATGATAAAGGAAGAAGTTGATGCTGACGATATTGCCGAAGTGGTAAGTCGTTGGACAGGGATTCCGGTAACTAAAATGTTACAAAGCGAACGTGATAAATTGCTACATTTGGAAGAAGAGTTGCACAAACGAGTCGTAGGGCAGGACGATGCCATTGTGGCGGTCAGTGATGCCATTAGACGTAGTCGTGCAGGTTTGCAAGACCCGAAACGTCCTATTGGTTCGTTTATTTTTTTAGGAACAACAGGCGTTGGCAAAACTGAATTGGCAAAAGCATTGGCAGATTATCTGTTCGATGACGAAAATATGATGACACGTATCGATATGAGTGAATATCAGGAAAAATTCAGTGCCACACGTTTGATAGGTGCGCCTCCGGGATATGTAGGTTACGATGAAGGCGGGCAACTTACCGAAGCCATACGCCGTAAACCGTACAGCGTTGTGCTGTTCGACGAAATAGAAAAAGCACATCCTGATGTGTTCAATGTGTTGCTGCAAGTGCTTGATGATGGCCGATTGACCGACAACAAAGGGCGTACGGTGAATTTTAAAAATACCATTATTATTATGACTTCCAACTTGGGTTCGCAGTTGATTCGTGAGAATTTTGAACATCTGACAGAAGCCAATCGTGCAGAAACAATAGAAAAAACGCGTGCGCAGGTGTTTGATTTGCTCAAACAAACTATTCGACCGGAATTTTTGAACCGTATAGATGAGTTGATTATGTTTACGCCACTTACCGAAACGGAAATTCAACAAGTTGTAACATTGCAGTTGAATGGATTGAAAAAGCAGTTGGCAGAAAGCGGCATTACGCTCGAAGTTACACAGGAAGCCCTTCAATTTATTGCTCACGAAGGTTACGACCCGCAATTTGGCGCACGGCCTGTAAAACGTGTTATACAGCGTTATGTGCTCAATGAGTTGTCAAAACAGATTATTTCGGGCAAAGTGGATAATAAAAAACCGATAGTAGTAAAGATGCAAAATGGCATATTGGCATTCGAAAATTGATAATTTTCATTGAAAAGAGAGAGAGTTCGTAGTTTTTCGAACTCTCTTTTTTATTGCAGAAATTTCTCGGCTTCCTGTAAAGTGTCTAATTTCCCGACATCAATAATGCGAAGATGTTCAGCTTCATAGCCATAAATTTGTTGTTGCTGTGCTACAGATAGATAGAAATCAACAATTGAAAATTTATCTTCCCAATCTTTCATTAATTTGAAAATAGCAGGCGAAATAATATGAATTCCGGCAAATGCCAAATGCTTACATGAGGTAATATCAAGGTGCTCGTAGGGCGTTTTTACTTCGCCCGTTTGAACATTTGTCCAACCGACCAACCGATTCTCTTCATTAAACAAAAGATAACGGTTTGATGTGCGTTTACTTACTAATACGGTAGCTAAATTATTGATATTGTGAGCGGCATAGAATCTGTTAATATCCAAATTGGAAAGAATATCGACATTATGTATCAGGCACGGCTGGTTGTGTGTAAATAGTTTTTCAGCCTTCTTTATACCGCCTCCGGTTTCTAATAATTTATCTCTTTCGTCGGATATGCAAATATTCATGCCCCAGTCATTTTGCGCAATAAAATCAATTATCTGGTCTGCAAAATGATGAACATTAATGATGATTTTGGTAAATCCGGCAGCCTTTAACCTCAAAAGAATGTGCTCCAGCAACGGTTTCCCGTTGACAGGAACCAATGCTTTGGGCAAGGTGTCTGTCAGAGGCTTGAGGCGTGTTCCCAAACCTGCTGCAAAAATCATACATTGCTTTTCTTCTGTGAACATTATAACAGCATTAGAGCGTTTTTTCAATATCCAATTCTCTGTGTACGAGTGTAATATTTACATCAAACTTCTTTGAAAGATGTTCAGCTAAATGTTCAGCACAATAAACGGAGCGATGCTGTCCACCGGTGCAACCGAAGCAGACCATCATGTGCGTAAATTTCCGTTCGATAAAACGTTGTACATGAGCATCTACCAAATCATAAGTGTTATTTAAAAATTTAAAAACGCCACCGTCATCTTCCAAGAATTTAATAACTTCTGGATCGGTGCCGATAAAGTGCCGATAGTGTTCGTATTTCCCGGGATTGTTTATGGCACGACAATCGAAAACATAGCCACCGCCGTTGCCGGTAATGTCATTCGGAATACCTTTTTTGTAGGCAAAACTGTAAATGCGAATTTCCAATTTTCTTTCAGGATTGAGTTCCGAAAATTGATGCATATTAGTTAGTCCTGTCAATATTTTTGACAGATATGGATATTCCTCAAATGGTTCTTGTAGCAAATGTCGTAAGTTGTCAATGGCAAAAGGTACGCTTTGCAGGAAATGCGGTTTCTTTTCAAAATAGCCTCTAAATCCGTAAGCTCCAAGCACTTGTAATGTCCTGAATAAGACGAAGTGACGCAACTGTTGGCGGAAATAAGTTTCATCAACCGGAATATATTTGCGCAAAGCAGTCAGATATGTTTGCAGTAATTCTTCGCGTATCTCTTCCGAATAATTGGCTTTTGCCTGCCATACAAATGAGGCGACATCGTAATAAATAGGACCTTTGCGCCCACCTTGAAAATCAATAAAATAGGGTTTACTGTCTTTTAACATCACATTGCGTGACTGAAAATCGCGGTATAAAAAAGTGGCGGAAAAGTTGCGCATTAAAATTTCAGACATTTTTCTAAAATCGTCTTCAAGCTTTATTTCACTGAAATCCAGTCCTGTAGCTTTTAAGAAACAATATTTGAAGTAGTTTAAATCGAAAGAAATCATGCGTTCGTCAAATTCCGGTTGAGGATAGCACACTGAAAAATCTAATCCTTCGGCTCCTGCAAATTGAAAAGAAGGCAATTGCTCAATGGTTTTACGAAGCAAAGTCCGTTCTTCATCGCTGAATGAGCCGCAAAGCCGACCTTGTTCGGTTGCTTTGAAGAGAATGTTGTCGCCTAAATCTTCTTGTATGTAGTAAATATAGTCGTTGCTGTGATTGTAAACTTTAGGAACAGGCAGACCTTTGTCGTGAAAATGTTTGGCAATAATCAGAAAAGCCTTGTTCTCTTCGACAGAAGTTCCTTTTACTCCGATTAAAGAATGTTTGTCATTAGTCAGACGAAAATAGCGTCTGTTACTTCCCGATGAAGGTAATTCTTCTGTGTTAGATGGTTTTTCGTGTAAATGTTGCTCAAAAAGTTCTTCTAATTGTTTCATTGTTTATATCGATTTTAGTGCGAAATTACTATGCTTTTAATGGTAGTTTGTGTTATTCAGGATTGTATTTTAAAATTTTGTTGGACATATCTTTAACAATTGTGTTTATCAATTGTTGACGCATTTCATTTTCCGATTTAAGTTCTTGGCGACCATAAACTAAACTTTTCATGGCAAGTTTGGCGATAAAAGAATCGTTGACCTTGTCTGTGTTGGCATCGAAAGCGGATTTTTGATTTTCCCACGTGCCGGAATAGAGGTTACTATTGTTTTGTCCTTCGCAATAGGCGTAGTGAATTTTGTCGGTACTTGTTGGCGTTGACGAACCGGAAACCAGAATAAGGCCGGTTTCTACAGACCGTAAATCGTACAAAAAAGAACATTGACAAGTTTGTGAGCGGCTGTATTCCTTGTAATAAACTTTGTGATATACTACGGTTTTATCCGATTTTGTTTCTTTGATAAAGCCCTTTTTTTTAACTACTTGCAAAGGTGTCGTTGTGAGTGTAAAACTTTCTACGGCACAAGACAAATGGGCTCTTACAGGAATAATGGCACCTGCTTTCAATTCCAAGCCGTATTGCAAAGCACGTCTTTGTTCTGCCAGCATTTGTTCGGTGTTGTTCAAATCGACTATTTTTACAAATGGATTATTGGCTTTTTGAATGGCTTGTTTTGTATCGTTAATAATTGAATTGCAGAAAGTTGGATAGCGCGACTGGTTTTTCATGGACGTAAAAGCGATGGTCAGTATCCCTTTTTCGAGAGATTCTGTTTGCAATTCTTTAGTGTCTTTATAAGAAGCATTGATGTTGAGAATTTGTTGAAACGCAGCGTAGGCTGTTCTGTATTTTTGATTGTTAAGTGAGGATTTTCCGGAACGGTAAAGCGGTTCGCATTTGCAGGTAATTAGTAATTCGTGTGCGTTTTCGTAGCCGGATTCTACCTTGATGATTGATTCTAAAAGTGTTTGTGCCTCACTAAAATTTTCTTCCTCTATGTAGTGTTGTGCTTTTTTGTAGTGTGTAACCAAAAAGCGATTTTTAGCTTCGGCATATTGACCTTGTGTACGCGAGTCAATCGCAATTTCCACTTGGTATGGTGCTGCTTTTTTACGTAAATTGTCTAAAGCAAGGTAATTATCAACTACAGCATCATCGTTAAGTGCCTCATAACCTTCTTCAATTTTTTCTACCAATTGTTCTTTGTAAATGGTCAAAGTGCGCATTAAACCTATGCGTGCGTCGATATAGTCACCTTTTTTGCTTAATGAATAAAGATATTTATCTATAGCCGCACTATACATTTTTGCTTGTTCGTATTTGGCTGCCTGTTTGGCTGCCTTACGATAGGCACATCCCGTGAAAAGCAGGCAACCGAGGAGAAACCATACTATGTTTGTTTGTTGTTTCATTTTTTATAGAATGATTCTTGCAATTCGCGATACAAACGTATGTCAACTTGTCGACAGGCTGCTTTGTAGGCCTCGAGACCGGCTTTTTCTAAGGTGAGCTGTGTGCCGTTAATATCGGATAATGTTTTGTTGTACAGTGTTTTATCGTTTTTTAATAAAGATATGTCCGCGTTTAAGGAAGCTACAAACATACCATTGCCGAATCCTTTTTTTGCTGTATGAGTGGTAATGGTAAGGATGCAGTTAGCATCTTGTGGCGATAGGGTTATCATATAACCGTCTTGTATCAAAAATGTACGAAAAGCTGTTTTTAGGTTGTTTTGTGTTTGTGGTTGGTCAAAATTCCATTCGTCCGATTGAATATAGATTGATGGTTTCTGAATAACAATTTCAACGGTTTCGTTGTGTGTGGGAGTGGCTGATAACCAACGACGAATAGAAAAATCGACGGCTGATTCCAATAAAATAGCATCTTTGTCAATTGCAAAGGTAACGGTTTCTAATGGTTTTTTGCTGCGTATGGTATGAATTGAAAAGCAAACTTCGCCCTTGTCGTTAGTAACTTGATTAGCGTTGCCGATAGCTCTTTCGGAATAATTGATGATGATAGGAAATTGCCCGACAGGATGTCCTGACATGGTTACTTTGCATCCTAAATCTTTTTCTTCTATATCATCGCCAATGGTGCAGATAATACTGTTTTGCAGTGATGTAATTTCTATGCTGTTCAGTAAATCATAGATTTTTGTATGTGCCGTTGGTATTAGTTTGATGTTTTGCCCATTGTGAGTGATTGTGATGTCATCGTTAAAATAGGCTTTTATGGCATCTAAGGCCTTGGCATAGGCAATGATGGCATCTTTTATATTGTGATTTTCTTCTGCCTGTACAGCTGTAAGATAATAGGCTTTTGCTTTGTCGGTGGCAATTTGTTCTTTTGATTGTTGTGTAGCAGCATATTGGCTTTTTGATAAACGGTAATAAATCCAGCAGCCTTGACGATTCTCATAAGAACCAACTTTCTCGTACCCTTCAATATCTTGACGAACACGGGCTTGTATAATAGAGCTTAAGTCGTCGGATGTTTGTTTGTCTGTAGCTACGGATACCAGCAATGTAGAACCGGAAACGTTGACGGAAATTTCTGTTGCCAAATCCGTAAGGGCAGCTTTGGAGGCTTGCTCATAATAAGCGTTGGAATGTTTGTCTTTTGGAGCATAGCCTATGCCGATGTAATAATAAGGATCCGATGTCCTGTTTTTTGCCCATTCGGGTAGGTTAGGATCTGGTTTTGTCGATACACAACCTATTAATATCGAATAGGTTAACAGAAAAATAAAAGACCGTGTTTTCATCTTGCTTATTTTTTTGTCGGTCGCAATCTGTCGGCAGCATGCACAAGTGCTTCATCTTTGCCTATAGCGCGAATGGCAAGATAGGTAAATATAGCTGATACTAATGGGAAGGCAGTCGTATATTCAAAACTCATTTTGGTTTCTATTTGTGATTCTATCATGCTGCCATTCAACCAAATCATTCCGTAAAATCCTATCATCAGTACTATATTGAATACAGAAAGCCGAATCTGTACAATACGTCTTTGGTAGAAACAAATAGTAGCTAAGGCAATTAGTGGTATAAGTGCCATATAAATAGTTAATGCCCATGTGCGGTCGATAACAACAAAATCGTCACCTTGCAATTGCGACAAACCGGCAAAATCTAACTGATAAGCTTCTGCACCTGACGTAAATGAAAGTATGGGTAGAAAAAATGTAATAGATGTTAGAATCACAACTATCAGCAGATAAATGGTTTGAATTCTTTGTAACATAACTTTTGATTTTTAAAGTCCTAATATTTTTTGGAAAAAATTCTTTTTTGGAGGAATCATATCATTATTTAAATAAGCCTCTCGTATCGATTCGCCGAATTTTATCATGCGGTAAATGACACCCCAATCGGGCAACCCGCCTACGTTACGATCATCAATATAGAGGTCGACATTCAATTTGCGTGAAGTTCCATCTTCACTTTTTTCTTCCGGGTAATTTTTGTTGACAGCATAAAATTCCAAGCCGTTACTTCGACAAAATTCCACAGCCTCTTCTAATAATGCACCTTCGCGTACACTCCACAATATCAGTTGATGATGATTTTCGTCTTGTAAACGTTTTAGTACGTCAAAAGCAAAAGGAATAGGACGACCAATCGCCGGATAAGCGTGTTCTACAATGGTTCCGTCAAAATCTACTGCAATAATCATCACTTATTCGTTTTTTGTTTGTTTATTGGAATCGTCGGCAGTCGGCTCGTTTTCAGATGTCGTTTCTTTGTCTTCTTCCGGTAGTAAATCGTTGATCATACGTTTTTCTGTAGGTTTGCAAAACAATAAGGCAATAATTTCGATACCTGCCATGTAAATATAAGATTGCTCCTTAAACAGATAGAAACAAATCAGACTTGCCAATAAGCCGAAAGAGATGATAGCCAGCACAATGTAATTATCTTTTGTGTAACGTTCTATCTTTTTTTGCTCATCGGTTAATTGCTTTATCTTTTTTATATTGTTGTGAAACCATTTCAATGTCAACGGAATAGAAAAAAGCAGATAAAGTACCAAAATGGAGTAAATCACTCTGATGACGGTAGCATCTGCATTAATCCATGGCGTTTTGGGCGTACAATAACTGCCAAGGGCGACAATAATAAGTATTATCGCATAGATGGCATAATAACAAAAAATAACCGATTTAAAAGGTGTTTTCATATTCTTAACCTGAAAAATTTATTCTGTTGACAATGGATCGTCCCAATGTTATTTCGTCGGCATATTCCAACTCGTCACCAATAGCAACTCCGCGCGCAATGGTAGTTATTTTGATGTTGAAATCGGCTAACTTGCGATAAATGTAAAAGCATGTCGTGTCGCCTTCCATGTTCGGATTCAAAGCCAAAATAATTTCGTTGATGTTGCCTTGTGCCACACGTCCGATCAACGAGTTTATTTCCAAATCGCCGGGACCTATTCCGTTCATTGGCGAAATAATGCCTCCCAGCAAGTGGTAAACGCCTTTGTAGGCATTTGTGTTTTCGATAGCCATTACGTCACGAATATTTTCTACAACGCAAACGGTGCTTTTATCTCGATTTTTATCGGCACAAATTTCACATTCGTCAAAATCGGAGATGTTGTGGCAGGTTTTACAGAAATGCACCGATTTTTTCAATTCAATCATGGCATTCCCGAATTGTTCCACGCTTTCAGTATCCTGCTTCAGCAAATATAATGCCAAACGTAAGGCCGTTTTCCGACCAATTCCCGGTAATTTGGCAAATTCGTTTACCGCATTTTCCAATACTATGGAAGGATATTGCTGTTGCATACAAGTACAAAGGTACATATTTTTATTTATTCGGCAAACGGTCTTATTTCGCACATCTCCTGATATTCGTTCCATGCGGAATCATTTTCGACATAGAGCGAAAGTGGCAATTGCTCAAATTCTTGCAATGCCGTATTGAGTATATCTTGAAAAGTGCGTGAGTTGCGTGTGTAAAAAACCATTGTCCGTTCGCCATCGCCGGTATAAATGCCTGTCAAAATGGAAAAATTATTTCGTTCAAGAGCGTTTTGTAAGGTTACAAGCACTTTTTCCATCAGTTCACCGTCTATGTCCGACGGCATATTGTTGAAGTGTGGTGCATAGTTCCAGTAAATTTCTACACGTTCACGATACTTTTCGGAGGTACGGAATTTGTCTACATCATTGCGTCCCGAAATGAAGATGGGAGAACCATTCTCTGCTTCGGCAGTTGCGCTGAACCAATTGTTTGTAAGTTGCATAACGTGTTGGTTTATAATTCCCATGCCAATGCACTTGCACCCAAAATGGCGGCATCGGATTCTTTGAGTTGGGAGAACATAACTTTTACTTTTCCGCGCCATAGCGGCAGTAAATTTTTTTCCATATTTTCTATAATCGGTTTTATAATCAGGTCGCCTGACTTTGTCAGCCCTCCAAATAAAATAATGGCTTCCGGTGAACTGAATGCCACGAAATCGGCAAAGGCCTCGCCTAATATTTTACCGGTAAAATCAAAAATCTCTTTGGCCATTTTGTCACCTTGTTGAGCTGCTTCGGAAACATCTTTTGAAGTAATTTTTTCGTATGGCAGTGTACGTAAAAGGCTTTCGCGTGAAGTCGTTTCAAGCATTTCGCGTGCTGTTCGTGCAACTCCTACAGCGGAGGCATACGCTTCCAAACATCCGTTTTTGCCACAACTGCATGCACGACCGTTATTTCTAACTATACTGATATGACCAAGTTCTCCGGCAAAACCATCATGTCCGTACAAAATTTTACCGTCAACTACGATGCCGCTTCCTACGCCGGTTCCTAATGTAATCATAATAAAATTTTTCATTCCACGAGCTGCTCCGTAAGCCATTTCTCCCATTGCAGCTGCGTTAGCATCGTTGGTAAGTACGACAGGAATGCTTAATCGTTTTGACATAATGTCGGTAAGCGGAATAAGATTATTGCCACCCCAAGTCAGGTTTACAGCGTATTCTATGGTGCCTTTGTAATAATTGCCATTGGGAGCACCTACGCCAATACCCCGTATTTCGCTAATGTTGATATGGTTGTCGCTTGCCAATGTTTGAATGGCAGCGCAAAGTGTTTCGATGAATAAAGTGGCATCCGTGTGTTGATTGCTTGGAATGGTCGTTTGTCCCAGAATCTCACCACGTGCATTCACAATACCGATTTTGGCGGTTTGCCCGCCAATGTCTATTCCTACTACATAAGGTTTTTCCATAAAAAATAATTAATTTGTTACAATATTTTTGTTAATGTTTTTTGAACCGAAAAGTGCATACCATAGTATGTAGGCAATACCTACAAAAATAACCCAAAAGCTGCTTAAGAAGCCGCCGTTATCGGCTACGGCACCTTGTATGAGCGGTAAAATGCCACCGCCGCAAACCATTACCATAAAAATACCCGAAGCAGTAGCCGTGTATTTGCCCAGTCCCTCTACCGCTAAGTTGAAAATGCTGCCCCACATTACTGAAGTACATAATCCGCAGAGAATCAGGAATAAAACGTTTAACGGAACATCTGCCATACCAATTGAAATATCTGATTTGAAGACAGGCATGTTTACCATTGACATTGGACAGAAAATGGCTAATAATACAAGAATTAAGGCAATAGAAGTTGTAAATGTAAGCATGGTTTTTCCGGAAATTTTAGATCCGATTGAAGCTCCTATCAAACGACCAATTAACATGAGAAACCAGTAAGTCCCGACAACTGTTCCTGCTGTTGCTGTGTCAATAGCCAAATCTGTTGTCATAAAAAGATTGGTTATGTTTGGAATACTAACTTCTACACCTACATATATAAAAACAGCTATAGCTCCCAAAGTAAAATGTCTGAATGATAGAGGACTATGTGTGTCCGATGTTTCCGGAGTATTGCTTTTTTGTGCAATATGCGGTTCTGGAATGTTCACAAAAAAGAGTACGAGAAATGTAAGTACAAAAATTCCCATTGCTAAAATAAGTGCCGGCGCAGCGTCTGAAATTTGAGCTTGTGCCGCATTGCCCATCAAGGCTCCCAAGAGTACGGGAACAATTGTGGCTCCAATAGAGTTGAGTGCACCTCCCAACTGAATTAGCTGGTTACCTTTGTTGCCTCCGCCTCCTAATGTGTTCAACATCGGATTGACAACAGTATTGAGCATACACATGGAAAAACCGGAAATAAAGGCACCTGCCAAATAGATTCCGAAATTGCCCATCAAACCGGATATATAGATGACACCAACACCTGTAAATCCTACACAAATGGCAGCTAATGCTGTTTTTTTATAACCAATGCGTTTCAATAATAAACCGGCAGGAATGCCCATAAACGCATAAGCAATGAAAGTGGCGGCATTGCCTAATTGAGAAAGTAAATTAGATGTATCAAATTGGTTTTTTATGATAATACCCATCGGGTTTTGCAGTCCGGTAACAAATGCAATCATAAAAAATAATGCGAACATCATAATGATTGGTAATGTGTAATTTTGTTTTTTTGTGTTCATAATAATTTGTTTTATAGATTTTTAAATATAAAATCACTCATACGGGTATAGAGGTGCATACGGGTTTTGTCCCCCAAAATGCTATGATTCTTGTTGGTGTAAAGTTGCATTTCAAACTGTATGCCGTTTTCTGTTAATTTATCGGTAAACAGTAGTGTATTTTGCAGGTGTACATTGTCGTCGGCAGAGCCGTGTATTATCAGAAGTTTTCCTTGTAAATCTTTGGCTTTGTCCAATAAATTGTTGTTTGTGTAGCCGGTGCCGTTTTCTTGTGGTCGATTCATGAAGCGTTCTGTATAAGCCGTATTGTAAAACATCCAGTCGGTTACAGGAGCGACGGCTATTCCTGCTTTAAAGATGCCGCTGCCGTTTGTCATGGCACAGAGGGTGGTAAAACCGCCGTAACTCCAACCCCAAATTCCGATACGTGCAGGATCTATGTAATTTTGTTTCGATAAAAACAGTGCCGTTTCCGTCTGGTCTTTTGCTTCCAGTTCTCCTAATTTTCCGTAGGTGGCAGTGCGAAAATCAGTTCCACGTGCATTTGTTCCTCTACCATCGACACAGGCAACCACTATACCGTTTTGAGCTAAATACGATTCCCAACCGATATGCCATTTGTTCAATACTTCCTGCGAACTTGGTCCGCTGTATTGCATTAAAAGGAGAGGATAGCGTTTCTTCGATTCCATATTAAGTGGTTTGACAATCCAACCGTTTAAGGTAATGCCTTCCGAAGTGGTAAATTGGAAAAATTCTTTTTGAGGTAATTGCAGAGTGGTGCATTTGTCAAGCAACTCTTTATTGGTGGTAATGGTGCGACATACTTTCCCTTTTTCGTTTTTGACGGCTACAATGTCCGGCGTTTTTGTGTCGCTGAAAGTTTCTATATAATATGTGAAGTCTTTACTGAAAAGTGCTTTGTTGAAGCCTTCCTTGTCCGATAAAATCGTGCGTTTCCCTTTTATGTCGCATTTTTCTGCTTGCCGGTCTATAGGTGATGTTGCGGCAGATTGATAATAAACGGTTTTGTTTGTTTCGTCATAACCGTAAAAATCCGTAATGTCCCAATTGCCTGAAGTCAGTTGGCGTATTAAAATACCGTTGGTATCGTAGAGATAGAGATGTCGAAAACCGTCTTTTTCCTGCATACAGACAAAACTATTATCCGAATTGAAATGTAATTTGCTGTAATTTTCGTAATCGACGTAGGTTTTACTTTTTTCGTTGATAATTAGTTTGCTGACTCCTGAACGCATATTCACAAATAACAGATTTAATTCTTTTTGGTTGCGACTTAGGCTAACGACAGCCAATTCATCGTTAACAGGGGTGGCGTAAAAAGCCGGCATATAAATTTCCTCATCGTTTTTGGAAATGTCCATTTTTTTTGTAGTTCGGTTGTGTACATCATATACCATCAGGTTTATTTGCGAATTTTCGCCACCGGCACGTGGATATTTATAAGTTTTAAGCGTCGGGTAATCATTTGTAAACCATTGAAATGAATAGTCTTTTACATTGCTCTCATCAAAGCGCAGAAACGCCAATAGATCGCTGTTTTGACTCCATTCAAAAAGTTTGATTTTAGCAAATTCTTCTTCGTAAACCCAATCGGGTGTTCCATTGATAATTTTACCAAGCTCACCGTCTGTGGTAATGGCGCTTTCGGTGTCATAGTCCAATTTTTTGAGGAACAGATTATTACCGCGTGCAAATGCCACCATGCGTCCGTTGGGCGAGAATGCCGCCATTTGCTGCTTGCCGTCGTATTCTGAAAGTGGCGAGAATGTGTTTCGGGCAATGTGATAAAGATAATAAGTCGTTGTAAATGAGCGGCGGTAGATTCTTTCAACGTCAGAGTGGAGTAGGATGCGGGTTTCGGTTGGGTCAAGTTCAAAACCTTCAATGGTTTTGAGTGGGCAGTTTTCAATTTTGTTGACAGTAAAAAGAGTGTCTGTGACGGTTCCTTTTTCAAAATCGGTTACTACAATGCTTTTTTTGTCGTTGCTGATGACGGCATAACTTTTGCCGTTGTTCAATGGGCAAATATCGCCTATTTTTGGCACTTTCATTCTGTTGGCAGTTATTTCTTTCAGCAGGTTGTCATCGGCAGATGCGAATTGAAAACAGCTACACAAAAAAAGAAGAAATAAACTGATTTTTATCAAATATTTTTTCATAATTCATTATCTTTTAATGAGTTGTAGCATTGCCGGCAAATGGGCTCGTATTTGTCTGTTTCACCTAACAAAACCTGTTTTTCACCGGCGACCAATCGGTGTGAGATGTAGGCAGGCGAGCCGCAGCGAACACAAATGGCATGCACTTTGGTAACATCATCGGCAATGGCCATAAGGGCAGGCATCGGACCAAATGGCACGCCTTTGAAATCCATATCAAGTCCGGCGATGATAACGCGATAACCATCATTGGCTAATCTGTTGCAAACGTCCACCAAACCGTTATCAAAAAATTGTGCTTCGTCAATACCGATGACATCTACATTGTTGGCTAACAACAAAATATTTTGTGAAGATTCGACGGGAGTAGAAGGTATGCTGGTGTGATCGTGGCTGACAACTTCGGTTTCGGAGTAGCGTGTGTCAATACAGGGCTTGAAGATTTCCACATGTTGTTTGGCTATTTTTGCACGTTTAAGTCGGCGTATTAGTTCTTCCGTTTTTCCTGAAAACATCGAGCCGCAAACAACTTCTATACTTCCACGTTTTTTTGCGGAATTGATGTTGGATTCAAAAAAGTTCATAAGTCGAAAATTAATTTATTTCTGATCGTAATTCTGATTTTATATATTCACCACATTTTATTAGGTTGGAGCGGATTCATCCGCCTTTTTTTGCAACCACAAATATAAACAAATTTCATACAAAAACTGCTATCTTCAATAATTTTTTGTAGTTTTTTATTTTGCTTATCAAGTGTGGTTGTGTATATATGTGTAAAAATGTTTGAAATGAGATGGTAGTATGTAGATACTATTTTTTATGTTGAAAAAAACAGGAATATTATAAGATATTGATGCATATAAAACCCCAAAGCCGACTGACTGTCGGCTTTGGGGTTTTACTTTTCTCAGGTCTGTTACTATGTATGCAGGTGCCTGTTTACGGTACAATTACTTTGATTGCTGTGTTTCCAACTTGCACAATATGCACACCGTTTGGTACGCTTACGGTAACGGTTCTGTTAACCGTAGCCGTGTATTCCGTTTGTCCGGCTAAGTTTACGATGCGTACGTTTCTGGGTTCTTCTGTGGTCAGTATCATTGCATCATTGACTACTGATACTTTTAAAATATCATCTATTGACTTAGTTTCTTTCAAATCTGTGATTTTTTTCTCAACAATTGTACCAAAATCCTTCCATTGGTCGGCAGCTTTATACGCAGCAAATGTACCTTGAGGAACAAGCAGTGTCATGTTGCTTATGTACTTTGGATTGAATACTGGTTGGTTATTTGCGTCGTATTCAAGATGTAACGGAGTTAACCATGATACATCAATAGTATCAATCAGGCTTGCATAAAACGCGGTGTTGCCAATGTTTGTGACTGCTGCCGGTATATTTATTCTATTTATGGCGGTTTGGTTGCTGAATGATAGAGCTTCTATGCCTATTGTTTGTACGGTGGCAGGTATTGTAAATTTTTTCAAGGAAAGATCGGCGCAAAAATCCCCGTCAGGTATCGTAACAAGATTGTTGGGCAACTTGACTTCTTCTAAATTTGTACAACTAAAGAATGCGCCGACACCGATATTTACACCATCTTCATTATCTTCAAAGAAGAGCTTCTTCATAGATCCGTGGTTAGCAAAAGCGTATGCATAAATCGCTGTCACGTCCTTATCTATGGTATAGCTTTCCGTTGTGTCAACTCTCGTTATTAATGTTCTATGATTGGTTTGGAATAACGCTCCGTTTTCCATGTGATATACGGAGTTCCCTTCTGCAACGGTCAATTCGTCAATTTGAATGTCTCGAAGTGCACCTTCTGTAATCCCTATTACACTGGCTGGGATATTAATAGTGCTGATGCTTGTTAAACGGAACGCGAAATCATTAATTTCTTTGATCGTAGAGGGAATTCGAAACTCTTTCACTAGAATTAGTCCTTCCAAAAAAGAGGTTGGAATTACGGTTGGTCCGTCAATCGCAGTTATTTTAGAGAGACTTCTGCAATCTGTCATTAATGGCAGTGTGTCCATTTTAGCCGTTAATATTTCCATTGACGATAGATTGAGCATTGAAGTAAATGCTTCATGCCCCGTGTCGACAATGTTTTTAGATAAGGTTAAATTTGTTATATTTTTATTTATTGCTGTCCGGTAAAACTTTTTTACAATAAAAATTTAGGCTGAACTCCTTGTTTGGAATTCAGCCTTTTTTCTTTCCTTTGTATGTACCACCAAACAACGAAAAGATATGGGCAAAAGTACAC
>JAQUTW010000006.1 GCA_028694215.1 Paludibacteraceae bacterium
GGGATTAAAAACATTAAAAAAACGACAGAATATGAAACGATTGACTACACTTTTTCTGATTTGTGTTTTAGGATTTGGATATCTTTCTGCACAAAATATGGTGCTGCGTGAAAAATGGAACTACACCTTTATTAAAGATAGCACATCTGCCAATCCGTGGGTAGCCGCCGGTACAACCACTACATACCCGACACAATATGGTACCTTGTTACGTGACGATATAGGCTTAAGTGCTGACGGTACCAAATTATATGTTTTAAGACGTAATGGCACTGCAGGATCAACCAACCATTACGACAATAATGTTTTGGAAATATGGAATCCAACTAACGGAGCAAAAATAGGTTCGGTGCCAAATCCAAGCGATCCGACAAGTGATGCCAACTGGCCTTACGCATATCAAAGCGAAACCGTTAAAGCAACCAATAGCTATTTCCGAAATGGCGGTGCCATATCCATAGACGAAACAGGTGCCGTATGGATTGTTAATGTTACAAGCTCCTATAATGAAGCCTTTACACTTTACCGTTACACGGCAGACAACACAGCACCGACCTTGATGTATGCCGAATTGGCAAACACTCTTGGTGCCGATGGTGTTTGTCGTCTCGGATATGGCATATATGTAACATGGAATGGAGGCAACGGTTACGTATTATTGGTACATGACAATAGAGATGAAATTCTTTATTTGCCATTGGAAAACGGTAGTATAGATAAAAGTAAATTAAAACGATTAACAGTTCCTTCTGCCCCTGCAATTAGAAAAGGTATAACTCTTTACACACCAGAAAACGGAGAAAATAGAGGTGCCCTCACGAGACAAGTTGATGGAACATGGTGTTATGCGATACTCATAAATGCCGGCGATACACTATGGAAAACCTACACTAATTATTACGGACTTTATGCAAAATTAGGACCCACAACCGTAGATCACAACACCTTTTGGTATGATGCTAACAGAGCCATGCCATTGTTTTTATCATTAGACACTACTGATCGTTTTAACCCAACATTTTCATCAGCAATATTAGCACCCTTTACAAGCATAGAATCAGGTGGATCTGATAGTATCAATATAATGGCATGCGGTACAAGCAGTTTTTTATTTCAAGACCAAAAATACTTGTTCATGGGAAGTAATAACCATAGAAACATGACAGGATATATAGCAGAAAATATGCATCAATTGTATGAAGTATCCAACGAGGCAATAACGGACACCATTAAAATAAACCGTAAATTATTTAATATTCCTGTTTCGGGTGGTATGGGATATAAGACTAATGATAACGGTTCTACGGTGCATGGCATAAAAACAAATGATACAATTAACGCTACTACTCCAAAAAACGTCCATCTATACGCATTTGCAGCAGCAAACGGTGCGATTTCTTACGTAATGGAAGAGGAAGTTACGTTTGGTTTGATAGGTGATGCCGGCATAGCTCACGGTTGGGATCCTGAAAATCCGGTAGTATTTAAAAAAATATCAGACAGCCTTTATTATACACGTATAACGGTGTTAAACGATTCAAGTAAGGAAAGACGTTTTACCATTATGCATAAAAACAAAAAATATCCCAATTGGAACGAGCATAACCGTTTAGATGGCGACCGCTACACACAATGGGCGACAGTAACCAAAGGTGCCGGAGTACAAAATGTCAGTGGCAAAACTATTTTTGAGCCTTCCACTGCTTTCAGCAGAGGCGACGTGGTAGGTGTTGTAGTAAAATATAAAGATACTACCGACTATAATAGTTATGTTGCCAATAACAGTTATACTCTTTATGTCGATTCTATGAAATATCGATTAAAAGTAGATGTTGGCGACGTCACTTATACCTCGAATAAACTATTTGGAGATGGTACTTTTTCTATTTATGCTCCCCAAAACACCAATATTTATTTGCAAGGCTGGTTAGCAAACGAATGGGTAAATATAGGAGAGCCATTTCAATATACAACAGACAGCACCGTTATAAAAGTTACTTTCACATTTGACACGGAAACCTTGGGAACTCCTGTAAAATATGAATATCCCGAAGGATTTTATATCCGCACAAACATAGCCACAGGTGGCACTACCGATTATACCAACCCGACAAAAAACAATGCCATGACCCGCTTTGCCCGCGCAGGCGAAACATTGGACGATTATTATTGGGTAACAGATATAAAAGCAGGAACCAACAACGTAAAAGCAGTAGTTGCCAATGTTTACAATCCGGAAATTACCAATTGGGAAGCTACCGCCAAGACAGCTTCATCAGCTTCTGCCATACGTTTCTTATACAACACCCGAAACAATCAATTGGAACGTGTACAAGCCAAATCGGGAACATTAACTGCCGGAGGATACTCTGTTACTGTCGATTCGACCAATCATTGGGCAACAAAAGTAGAAATTCCCGACTATAACGGAAACTCTACCACCCTGACTTCCACCGGAGATACAGGTTTAAGCACGCTCTCAAAGACAGTACCTGCTCAAACAGGATTTGATGGAGCAATGACCTTGGGCATTGATTACGATTTTAAAACCGACAAATTATCAAATCCACAATGGGTGGTGCGAAACGACGAAAACTTTACCGTAGCAACCACAAAAACATCTGCTCCAAATGTGCTTGTTAGAGATTCGGGGCAGGTTACAGGCACTGTTACAGGCAGCGGAACCATTACCATAGAAAAAAATTACAGTTTAACTACTTCGGGCGTTACCACACGTAATCATTGGATTTCGTTCCCATTCGCTGTAAACATTAACGAAATAACGGGAGATTCTATTTATCGCGGAGTACAAAAATATGATTTACAAAGTAAATACGGCAGTTTGTGGCGGATTGTTTATTACAATACTGCTTTGAAAGGTCAAGAAGATGGAGCTAATCCACCTTATTGGACTGCCATGGCAAATACAGCCACGTTGGAAGCAGGGAAAGGTTATGTACTGCAATTTACCAATAAAGTTACCGGTCAACCGAAGTTCTATTATCATTCGGCATCCAATTACACCATGAACGATGCCGCACAAGGCAGCGTGACTCTGACAGCAACAACAGGAACTAATGCCAATCACCAAAACTGGTATCTGATTGGTAATCCGTTTTTTGCCAAAACCAAAATAAACGGAGGTCCGCTCTGTTGGGTACGCGTAAACAGCGACTACAGTAATTACGATTATTATCTGGCACGCGACTACAACGAATTACCGACAAGCACATCATTCTTTGTACAATATGCAGGTGATGTTACCTTTACTACTAAAGCCACCAACGCAGCATCTCCTGCCCCAATGCTGGCAGCACAGGAAAATGACGGTTTTGAATATTATCTGCTTACTTTGTCAAATAATAGTATCAAAAAACGTTTAGGTGTAATTTTATCCGATGACGGTAGTAACGATTATGTATATGGACGCGATATGGCACTGATGGCAGAAGATACCAGCATTGTGAGATTCTACAGCATTCATGGTTACAATTTGGTTTTCAACAACATCAAAAAACAAAATCAAACAGTAGCTTTGGGTTATCATACCACAACTGCCGGCACACACACCATTTCCATTGCACAAAAAGACGTACCGGAAGACAGCCGCGTAATACTTTATGATGCTGTAACAAACAAAAACACCGACATGATGACGGACAACTATACATTTACCACTAAAGCAGGAACATTTGACAGTCGCTTTACATTATATATATATAAGACGACAACAGGATGTACACAAGCCATTAATCCTGAATGGATAATTCGCCAAGAAGAACAAAATCTTATTATAGAAAATGTTACATCAGGCGACAAGTTGCAATTGTTCCATATTTCAGGAAAATGCGTTGCACAAATAACTGCCGACAATACAACAGCATGTTTCCCGAACTTGACGAAAGGTATGTACATTTTGACCGCCAACAACAAACAAACAAAAATTGTGATAAAATAAAAAACGACAAACCATTAAGATTGTTTATTTTCATTTTTTTATAATTTTGAGAAAAAATTTGGCAGTTTGATTTAAAAGTTGTAATTTTGCAAACGATATGAAAAAGAAAAGAATAGTTTGTTCAAGTTCTTATCCAACATCATCCGTAGTGATAAAAGCCATGGACATTCAATATTTTTCATTTATATTTTAAAAGTAGCTTATCAGCTACTTTTTTTTTGTATTATTGAAGATAATATCAGGGATATGAGATTTTTACTCAAAAATGCATGGATTTACCAAGAAACACAATCTCGGTTTGCTCAACAAGACTTACTGATTGAGAACGATATTGTGGCTGCTATGCAACCCGGCATAACTGCCCAGTCCGATGATTCTGTCATTGATTTGACCGACTGTTATATTTTTCCGGGGTTGGTAGATGTTCACGTACATTTCCGCGAACCGGGATTTAGCTATAAAGAGACGATTGCCACAGGATGTGCAGCCGCTTTACAAGGCGGTTACACCACTGTTTGCACCATGCCAAATTTGCAACCGGCACCCGATTCTCTTGAAAACTTGGCAATAGAAGAAAAACTGATACACGACACTGCAACCATACATGTATTACCTTATGGCTGCATTACCCAAAACCAAAAAGGAGATGGCAAGTTAGTGGATTTCAAAACATTGAGCAACAAAGTTGTCGCTTTTTCCGATGATGGACATGGCGTACAATCAGAAGCATTGATGCGTCAAGCCATGGAACAAGTTGCCGAATTGGATAAAATCATAGTAGCGCATTGCGAGATAAACAGTTTAATAAAAGGCGGTTATATACACGATGGCAAATATGCCCAAGCACACGGGCACAAAGGTATTTGTTCCGAAAGTGAATGGCAACAAGTAGAACGGGACATTCAACTTAGTCGCGAAACAGGTTGTCGTTATCATGTTTGCCATGTTTCAACTAAAGAGAGCGTAGAGCTGATACGTGCCGCCAAAGCCGAAGGATTAAAAATCACTTGTGAAACCGCACCACACTATCTGTTGCTTTGCGAAGAAGATTTGCAAGAAGACGGCCGCTTTAAAATGAATCCTCCGTTGCGCTCAAAAGTTGACAAAGAAGCTCTTTTACAAGGAATTATAGACGACACCATTGATATTATTGCAACGGATCATGCACCTCATTCTTACGAAGAAAAAGCTCGCGGATTGACAGACAGTGCCTTTGGAATTGTCGGACTTGAAACTGCATTCCCGTTACTATATACTTATTTGGTAAAACAAAATATCATTACATTGGAACACCTTATTAAACTTATGAGTGTAAATCCACGAAAAATATTCGGCTTGAAAGGTGCTTTAGAAATAGGAGAAGTTGCTAATTTTACCGTATTCCGGCTTCAAGAAACTTATAAAATTGATTCTCAAAAATTCGTATCAAAGGGCAAAAGTACACCTTTTGACGGTTGGAAAGTAGAAGGAAAATGTATTATGACACACACATTAAATAACGCAATCAAATTATTAAATTCATAAAATGAAAAAAGTTCTTTTATTAGGTTCAGGTGCTCTGAAAATAGGGCAAGCAGGCGAATTTGACTATTCCGGTTCACAAGCTTTAAAAGCTATGCGCGAAGAAGGAATAGAAACAATTCTTATCAACCCAAATATCGCCACCATACAGACTTCGGAAGGTGTTGCCGACAAAGTTTATTTTTTGCCAATAACACCGTACTTTGTGACAAAAATTATCGAAAAAGAGTGTCCTGACGGTATCCTGTTGGCATTTGGAGGGCAAACCGCACTGAACTGCGGCACTGAACTTTATAAAAACGGAACCTTAAACAAATACGGCGTTCAAGTTTTAGGAACTTCTGTTGATGCCATAATGGTAACAGAAGATCGTGACCTGTTTGTAAAAAAGTTGAACGAAATAAATGCTCTGACCCCACAATCGCAAGCAGTAGAAAGCATCGAAAAAGCATTTAAAGCTGCACACAAAATAGGTTTTCCGGTTATGGTTCGTTCTGCATACGCTCTCGGTGGTTTAGGTTCCGGCATTTGTACCAACGAAAAAGAATTTCAAGAATTATGCGAGTCTGCTCTTGCCTACTCTAAACAGATTTTGGTAGAAGAAAGTCTGAAAGGCTGGAAAGAGATTGAATTTGAAGTTATTCGCGACAAAAATGACCACTGTTTCACCGTAGTTCCTATGGAAAATGTCGATCCCTTGGGAATTCATACCGGCGAAAGTATCGTTGTTGCTCCCATTATATCGCTCAGCCATGAACAAATAGAACTGCTTCAGGAGATTGCAAAAAAAGTGGTACGTCATATCGGCATTGTAGGCGAATGCAACATACAATACGCTTTCAATATAGAAACAAATGATTACCGTATCATCGAAATCAATGCCCGTTTAAGCCGGTCGTCTGCATTAGCCTCCAAGGCTTCAGGTTATCCATTGGCATTCGTAGCTGCCAAATTAGCATTAGGCTACAGTTTGGATCAGATAGGCGAAATGAATACGCCAAACTCTGCGTATATTGCTCCATCTGTGGACTACATTATAGCTAAAATTCCCCGTTGGGACTTGACAAAATTTGTCGGAGTCAGTCGCGAAATCGGTTCTTCTATGAAATCGGTTGGTGAAATAATGTCTATCGGACAATCTTTTGAAGAAATTATTCAGAAAGGTCTTAGAATGATAGGTCAAGGTATGCACGGTTTTGTCGGTAACGATAATCTCACATTTGACGATGTAGAAACAGAACTTTCAAAACCGACAGACTTACGTATTTTCGCCATTGCCGATGCTCTTCAGAAAGGTTATTCTGTTGACAAGATAGAAAGCCTGACAAAAATAGACAAATGGTTTATCGGAAAATTGAAAAATATTGTAGATTACACCAAGATTTTGGCACAATACAAAAAAATAGAAGAATTGCCGGCCGACGTACTGAAAGAAGCCAAAGGTTTGGGATTCTCCGATTTTCAGATTGCACGGTTTGTAGAAAATCCTGACAGCAATATGCAACAAGAAATTTTACGTGTGCGCAATGTGCGTAAGAAATACAATATTACGCCAACCATACGTCGCATAAATACAGTTGCTTCTACCAATCCGGAGAAAACAAATTATCTGTATATGACCTACGGTGCCGCCGAAAAAACAAATGAAACTCATTGCTTTTCAAACTCGAAAGAGTCTGTGGTAGTACTTGGTTCCGGAGCTTACCGTATCGGTTCTTCTGTAGAATTTGACTGGTGTTCGGTAAATGCCGTGCAAACAGCTCGCAAATTAGGTTATGATTCGGTTATGATTAATTATAATCCCGAAACCGTATCTACGGACTACGATATGTGCGACCGCCTCTATTTTGACGAACTCTCTTTTGAACGCGTATTAGATGTTTTAGATATTGAACAAAAAATAAAAGGCATTATTGTTTCCACAGGAGGACAAATTCCAAACAACCTTGCAATGAGACTCTATCATGCTCAAGTGCCAATTTTAGGTACATCTGCATTAAATATCGACAGGGCTGAAAACCGCGAGAAATTCTCTGCAATGTTGGACACATTACACATCGATCAACCGGCATGGAGCGAATTAACCAGTTTTGAAGACATCGACGCGTTTGTAGAAAAAGTGGGATTCCCTGTATTGGTACGACCGAGTTATGTGTTATCCGGTGCTGCCATGAATGTGTGTTACGACCATGGCGACTTACGCAACTTCCTCAAAATGGCTGCCAAAGTTTCTAAAGAATATCCGGTAGTTGTTTCACAATTTTTGGAGAACACCAAAGAAATAGAATTTGATGCAGTTGCAAAAGACGGCGAAGTAATTGTATATGCCATTTCAGAACACGTAGAATTTGCCGGCGTACATTCCGGTGATGCAACCATGGTTTTTCCTGCACAAAAAATATACATTGAAACAGGTCGCCGCATCAAAAAAATTTCACGTCAAATAGCACAAGAACTGAAAATTTCAGGACCTTTCAATATTCAATTTTTAGCGCGCAACAACGAAATAAAAGTTATCGAATGTAATTTACGTGCTTCACGTTCATTCCCATTCGTCTCTAAAGTTCTAAAATACAACTTCATAGAAGCTGCAACACGCATCATGTTAAATACAGATTTTCTCAAACCTGAAAAATCGGCATTTGATATTGATTACGTGGGAGTTAAAGCATCTCAATTCTCATTTGCACGACTTCACAATGCCGACCCTGTTCTTGGTGTAGATATGTCAAGTACCGGTGAGGTAGGCTGTTTAGGAGAAGATTTTGACGAAGCCTTGCTCAATGCCATGATTTCTGTCGGCAATAATATTCCAAGCAAAAGCAAAGCAATTATGGTATCTTCGGGTGCTGTAAAATCAAAAGTTGATTTACTTAATGCTTGTAAAATTCTATATGCAAACGGTTACACTATCTATGCCACATTTGGCACAAAAAAATTCTTGGCAGACAACGGCATAAAAGCACAAATAGCAGCTTGGCCGGATGAAACTGAAGGCGAAAATGTAATGCAACTCATTGCAGAACACAAATTTGATTTAATCATAAATATTCCTAAAAACCACAGTCACAGAGAATTGACAAATGGTTATCATATTCGGCGGGCTGCCATTGACCATAATATTCCACTCATTACAAATGCACGTTTGGCAAGTGCTTTCATCATAGCATTTACCAATAAACAACAAGACGAAATCAAAATAAAAGCGTGGAACGAATATTAAACAAAATATAGATGTTCAAAAAAGGTCTTTATACAATCGTCAGCAATCAACCGCTAACCAAAACCATTTATAAAATGGTTTTGCAAGGCGACACATGCTACATTACTGCACCCGGACAATTTGTAGAAATTGAAATACCTAATAAATTTTTACGCCGCCCGATATCGGTTTGCGATTACGACAAAGATTCTATCACTTTGATTTACAAAGTAATAGGAGAAGGTACATCGTTTATGAGCACACTTTTACCAAATAACACATTGGATTTGCTGACCGGTTTAGGCAATGGCTTCAACACCGACATTCCGCAAAAACAACCATTGCTAATTGGTGGAGGAGTTGGGATTCCGCCATTATTCAGTTTGGCAAAACAGCTTACTATCAACAAAATACAACCAACCATAATAATGGGGTTTAACTATGCTGACGAAATATTCTATCGTAAAGAATTTGAATCACTCGGGTGTAATGTGCTGATTTCTACTCTTGATGGGTCGGTTGGAACAAAAGGTTATGTAACTGATGTCATTCAAAATAATCAACTTACATATGATTATTTCTACGCTTGCGGTCCGTTACCTATGCTCAAAGTATTATGCCATACTCTGCCAACTGAAGGACAACTCAGCCTCGAGGAACGCATGGGATGTGGCTTTGGAGCATGTATGGGTTGTTCTATCGAAACAAAAAGCGGCATGAAACGTGTTTGCAAAGAAGGTCCTGTGTTTCTAAAAAGCGACTTGAAACTATAAACTATGAATTTATCTGTCAATCTTTGTGGCTTAAAATTAGATAATCCTATCATTCCAGCCAGTGGTACTTTTGGTTATGGCAACGAGTTTAAGGATTTCTACGACATCAATATACTTGGCTCTTTCGCATTCAAAGGAACTACAAAAGAACCGCGTTCGGGCAATCCTACTCCACGCATTGCAGAATGCACAAACGGTCTTATCAATTCCGTTGGATTGCAAAATCCAGGAATTGAGTCCGTTATAAAGCATGAACTTCCTTTGTTAAGAACATTTTTTCATAAACCTGTTATCGCCAATATCAGTGGATTCTCCATAGATGAATTTATATATTGCTGCGAAAAAGTAGACAAAGAGCCACAAGTCGGACTTATTGAAGTCAATATTAGTTGCCCAAACGTAAAATATGGCGGCATGAGTTTCGGAACAACTGCAGACTCTGCTGCTCAAGTAACTCAAGCCGTTAAAAGTGTTACCACGAAACCTGTTTTTATCAAGTTATCACCTAATGTTACCGACATTGTTGCCATTGCCAAAGCCTGTGAAAATGCAGGAGCTGACGGAATTTGTCTTATCAACACCTTGTTTGGTATGCGTATTGATTTGAACAGACGCCAACCTGTCATTGCAAACAAGATGGGAGGATTTTCCGGTCCTGCTATTTTTCCAATAGCTTTACGTATGGTATATCAAGTCAGTCAGGCCTGCAATATTCCTATTATTGGTTGTGGAGGTATTTCTTCTGCACATGATGTAATAGAAATGATGATGGCTGGCGCAACTGCTGTACAAATTGGTGCCATGAACCTAAAAAATCCATATATTTGTAAGGAAATAATAGAACAACTTCCTGAAGTAATGGAAAAATTTGGCATCGAAAATTTAAACGATATTATTGGGATAGCTCATCAACATTAAAAATATAACAATGAAAGATGTTATTATAGCATGCGATTTTAGCAGTAAACAACAAACGCTGGAGTTTTTAAATAAATTCCACGATCAGAAACCTTTTGTAAAAATAGGTATGGAATTATTTTATGCAGAAGGTCCTGAAATTGTACGAGAACTAAAACGCCGCGGACATCGTATATTTCTAGATTTAAAACTGCATGATATTCCTAACACTGTAAAAAAAAGTATGGCTGTATTAAGTAATTTGAATGTGAATATGACTAATGTACATGCAGCCGGTACCATAGAAATGATGAAAGCCGCTATTGAAGGGCTGACAAAACCGGACGGATCGCGCCCTATTTTGTTAGCTGTAACACAACTTACCTCCACTTCGGAAAGTCGTATGCAATCAGAACTGCTTATTAATGCAAGTATAAATGACACAATTGTACATTACGCACAAAATGCACGAACCGCAGGATTAGATGGCGTAGTATGCTCACCATTGGAAGCCGGAATGGTAAAAAAAGCCTGCGGAAACAAATTTATTACAGTTACACCCGGAATTCGTTTTGCCGATAATGATACCGCCGACCAAGTGCGCATAACAACTCCTGCTAAAGCTCGAGAAATCGGTACTGATTTTATTGTGGTAGGTCGCCCCATAACAACAGCAGCAAATCCACAAGATGCCTACTTACGTTGTTGTACAGAATTTATAAAATAAATCCATAAAACCATGTTCACTCAACAAACATCACAAACGATTGCCAAAGATTTACTTTCTATTGGTGCCGTTTTTCTCCGACCCAACCAGCCTTTTACATGGGCAAGCGGAATTAAAAGCCCTATTTATTGCGACAATCGCCTCACATTAACAGCCGTGGAAGTGCGCCAACATGTAGAAAACGGATTGGCACAAATCATACGTGAACACTTTGCTGATGCAGAAGTCATTATGGGTACATCAACTGCAGGAATTGCACATGCAGCCATTACTGCCACCATTCTGAATTTGCCAATGGGTTACGTCAGAAGTGGAAATAAAGACCATGGACGAGGCAATCAAATAGAAGGCAAATTAGAGAAAGGGCAAAAAGTTGTTGTTATCGAAGATTTAATTTCTACTGCAGGAAGTTGTATCGAAGTTGTAAATGTTTTGCGTGAAGCAGGCGCTGAGGTACTCGGAATCGCCAGTATTTTTACCTATGGAATGAAAAAAGGAATTGATAAATTAGCCGAAGCCAACATCACAAACCATAGTCTATCTAATCTGGATACATTAATAAATGTAGCAGCACAAGAAGGCTACATCAAATCAGAAGACAAAGATCGGCTCATTACCTTCAGAAACAACCCAACAGACGAAAGTTGGATGAAATAACAAACACAACCATAAATAAAATAATATGCGTAATTTATTAGATCCCACGGATTTAACGGTTGACGAAATCGATCAAATTATGGATTTGTCGTTAGACATTATTGCCAACCGTCAAAAGTACAACGAAGTATGCAAAGGGAAAAAACTTGCTACCCTGTTTTACGAACCAAGCACACGTACACGACTAAGTTTTACTGCAGCCATGATGGAATTGGGCGGCAATGTTATTGGCTTTTCAGATGCCAACAGCAGTTCCGCCAGTAAAGGCGAAACCGTAGCCGATACCGTACGCGTCCTTAGCTGCTTTGCCGATATTATTGCCATGCGCCATCCGAAAGAAGGAGCTCCCATGATAGCCACACAATATGCGACAGTTCCTGTTATCAATGCAGGTGATGGTGGACACAGTCATCCCACTCAAACTTTGACAGACTTACTAACCATAAAAAGAGAAAAAGGACATTTCGACAATTTGACAGTAGGATTTTGTGGAGACCTGAAATTTGGCAGAACCGTACATTCACTTATAAAAGCCTTGAAACGATACACCAATGTAAATTTTGTACTTATTTCACCAGAAGAACTTAAACTCCCCGATTACATCAAGAACGACCTTTGTGAGGAAAATATCGAATACACGGAAACTCATTCGTTAGAAAATGCTATGCCAAAACTTGATGTTTTGTATATGACACGTGTTCAAAAAGAGCGTTTTGATAGTGAAGAGGAATATAACAGACTAAAAAACAGCTTTATACTAAATACCGACAAACTGAAATCGGCAAAATCGGACATGATTATTTTACATCCGCTTCCACGTGTAAACGAAATTACCTACGAGGTAGATAACGATCCACGTGCTTGTTACTTTGAACAAGTAGAAAATGGTAAATTTGTCCGTATGGCACTTATTTACAAGCTGTTACAATGGAAATCAGAAAATCGAAAAACTCCTGTACAGAAAACCATCATAGAAGGACCACCTTGCAAATATTCACGATGTATTTCATCACAAGAACCGGTAAAACATCTATATCAACTCTCCGAAAATGGTATTTACCGATGTATTTATTGTGAAGGTCCCTTAGAAAAATAAAGAAAGAGGAATTCTAAAAATTAGAATTCCTCTTTCTTTATATCATTGTAAAAATCAATTGGACTTCTTACCTCCAACAGAACTCATTGCACAACGGAAGCCTATATCGTTAGAACATCTGTTCTCATCCAAATAACGTCTGTTAGCAGGATTCAGCCATAAAACCCTATCACGCCATGAGCCACCTTTGTAGATGTGTACCGTATTAGAAATCATGTTAGCTCTTTCAATCGGAGAAGCATTTTCCATACGTAATACGGAATCTCCCAGTGCAGAACGTCTGTCACCATCTTTATAATCCCTGTAATCACCACCCGTCATGGCAAAACCTCTTTCACGCAACAATACACTTCTCATACTATCTCGCATTACAGGATCTAAAGTAGGCAACTTATTTAAAATACTTTCTGCATAAACAGAATCCGATTCGTAAACATTACCACGGAAAGAGTTATATTCGGTTACCACCTCATTAGTAGTGGCACGATAAACGTCTAATACCCATTCGTTAACATTTCCGGCCATATTATATAAGCCATAAGCATTAGGCAAGAAGAAATTTACAGGAACAGTTAATGTGTTATTTACATCAATTCCAATAGGGTCTCCTCTCCCTCTCATAAAATTGGCATAAAATTCACCTTCAGTCCGTCTTTCGCCAAAGCTTCTCAACTGATCTCCTTTCCAAGGATAAGTTTGCGTCTCTTCTATGTTGCCATCAACAGCTTCAATACCATATGCTGCATATTCCCATTCAGCTTCTGTAGGTAAACGGAATTTAGAATCAAACAGAAGTCCGTCCAAATCTAACGCCTCACCATCCAAAGTCGGTTTTGCCATAGTTCTTTGGGCTGCATTAACATATTGCTTTGCAAAATCAGTAGTAAACACATAAGCATTCACAGAATCCGGATTATTTTTAAGTTTTTCCGCAATGGTTTTCAAATCCTGATATTCTATCAATCCCTGATTTATCAATTCATATTCATTTACACGATCGGTTCGCCAATCGCAATAAGCTTCAGCTTGTTTGAAAGTTACACCAACTACAGGATAAAAACCATAAGCTACATGAGAATAATAATTTTGAACATAAGGTTCATTATAAGCTAACTCATTACGCCAAACAGTTTCGTCTGGTAATGCCAAAATTACGCGACGAGGATCATTAACAAACACGCCACTCAACCAAGCGACATACTCACGCCAGTTAAGATTGGTGATTTCGAACTGATCAATAAAATAACCACTATTTGCAATTCGTCTTTTAGGATTATTCGAAGGACTGGAAACAGGGTCTGAATTTACACCCTTAACCGTTGTCATAACGTCAATATAAGCCATTCCCGGAGGAATTTTTCCCTCATAAACCGTACGAACATTAAAAAAACCCTCAGATGGCGAATTATAAGCAAAACCTGTACGTTCCGAAAAATCTTCAGACACAGCTCCATTCCCTGATTTACAAGCTGCAAGTAATGCAACCACGCCTAATAAGCCGATAAATTTACCTACTATTTTCATATTAGTTATTTTATTGATAAACGATGGCAAATATACAATTTTTTTGTGAGATAACATTTGTTTCTCCTTTTTTTTTACCTTTGCAGAAAAAAAAGAGTGTTTTTTTGATTTTTACAACAATCTTTTCACTCTTAATAACGTAACAATGAAGAGTTTTATTACTATTAATGGCAAAATTTTAGATGTTTCACAACCAATTGTAATGGCCATCATCAACATAACTCCCGACTCTTTTTTCTCGGGAAGTCGCCATTGCACACCTGAAAATATACTTGCAGCCACCCAACGAGCAGTTGATTTTGGCGCCACCATCATTGATATTGGAGGATATTCTACTCGCCCAGACGCTAATTTTGTCAGTGAAAAAGAGGAAGAAAAACGGGTATGTAAAGCTTTGGATATCATAAGATGGAGATTCCCAAATTTACCTATATCAATAGACACTTTTCGATCAAAAATTGCCCAAAAAGCTGTGAATGATTTTCACGCCAATATCATCAATGATATATCAGGAGGCGAATTAGATAACAAAATGTTTCAAACATCCGCTCAGCTAAACGTTCCTTACATTTTGACACATTCGCGGGGAAATTCGCAAACAATGCAAAAGCTAACAAACTATCAATCAGCAACAAAAGAAGTACTTGATTTTTTCATAAAAAAGACGAATGAATTGCAACAGTTGGGAATGAAAGATATAATTATAGACCCGGGATTCGGTTTTGCCAAAACAGTGGCTCAAAATTATGAATTATTAAAAAATTTGCGTACTTTTGAAATTCTAAATATGCCAATATTAGGAGGCATTTCCAGAAAATCAATGATATATAAACCCTTACAAACAACACCAGATTTGGCACTAAACGGAACAAGTATTCTTAATACATTATTATTACGGGAAGGCGCATCCATTCTACGTGTACACGATGTAAAAGAGGCCATGGAAGCCATTACTCTATTTAAACTTTTTCAAGAAAACACAAAAAACTGATCAACACTCATGGGCTTGGAATTCGGTATAAAAGATATTATAGACATTCTGCTGGTAACCATATTATTATATGAAGGTTACAAACTTATGAAAGGAACCGGAACCGGTAATATTTTCATTGGCATTATTGCTTTCATCATATTCTGGTTTTTAATTACCTACGTATTCAAAATGCGTCTTATGGGAACCATTCTCAACAGCCTTATCAGCGTAGGAGCCATTGCATTAATTGTTATTTTTCAAGGAGAAATCCGCAGATTTTTCTCACGTATAGGTTCGCATAGAAATTGGAAAATTTTCAAATCATTTCAAAAGTTCTTCCGCAATAAAAAAGAAGGAACCACAAACTTTCCAATTATGAAAATAGTCTTAGCTTGCCGTAATATGGCGCGCGCTAAAACCGGTGCATTAATTGTAATTGCACGTAACGCTAATTTGGCAGGTTATATCGAATCCGGCGACATCATCAATGCAGACATCAACACTCGACTGCTTGAAAATATTTTTTTTAAGAACAGCCCATTACATGATGGAGCTGTGATGATATTAAATGATAAGATTGCCTCTGCCGGAGCAATATTGCCGGTTTCCAGAAATCAATCTATTCCGCGACATTTAGGGTTACGACATCGCGCCGCCATCGGAATTACGGAAAAAACAGATGCTATTGCCATCGTAGTTTCAGAAGAAACCGGTACCATTTCAATAGCAATTGATGGAAAAATAAACCTTAACATCACAGCAGAACAACTGCAGCAGATTCTTGCCCAAGAGATACAATTTTAACGAAAAAAAAAGAAGCCAAAAAAGCTTTTTTTGCATTTCCAAAAATAAATGTGTTACTTTGTAAAATATTTAAAACTTTAAAACATACATTCAATATGGCAAAAGAGATAATAAATTCGGGGGTTGATCATAACGTATTAGCCAATGGAACCAAAATAAAAGGCATTATTTCCACGGAATCGGATTTTCGGGTAGATGGCGAAATAGAAGGTGATGTAATATGCAACGGTAAAATTGTCATCGGAACACTTGGCACTTTAAAAGGTAACTTAACCTGCACCAATGCAGAAATCATGGGAAAAGTAAACGGCAAAATCGTTACTTCTGAAGTAACATCCTTAAAATCAACGGCCAAAATATTTGGTGAATTAAAAACTAAAATCTTAATCATTGAACCTGAAGCCATTTTCTCCGGTACATGTGATATGGGACAAGATAAGGATTCAGAGAAACCTGCCGTTACATTGAAAAAAAACTGATTCTAAATATGATAAATAAAAAAGACATTCAAATGAATGTCTTTTTTATTGAATATGAATTTTAATCTTATTCTTCGTTCAAAGTAACACGTTTAAAGTCAATTGGTGTTGCGTGATTTGCCTTGGCATATGTGCCAACACTTTCCTTACTTTCTTTAATAAACGATTGTTCAATCAGAGTAACCTCCTGATAGAATTTATTTAAACGACCTTGGGCTATTTTATCCAGCATAGCTTCCGGTTTACCTTCTTCGCGAGCTTTTTCGCGTCCAATTTCCAACTCCTTTTCAACAATATGAGCCGGAACAGAAGCACGATCCAGTGCGATAGGATTCATTGCGGCAACCTGCATAGCAATATCACGAGCAACCTGATGTTCTACTCCTGCTTCAGCAAAAGCAATAATAGCTGCCAATTTGTTGCCCGGATGGATATATTCTACAACAGATTCCCCTTTCACTGTTTCGTAATAGCCTAATTCCATTTTTTCACCGGTAACACCACTACGTTCCGTAATCAAATCTGCAATCGTGCGTCCTTCAATTGTTTGAGCTTTTAATTCGTCCATTGTAATTGCCTGCGATTCCAAAGCTTTATCCAAAATTTGTTTGGTCAACGCAACAAAATCGGCATTTTTAGCCACAAAGTCCGTTTCACACTTCAAAGCCACAATTGCAGCAAAGCCATCTTTTACGGCTGCCAATACACACCCTTCAGAGGCTTCTCTTTCGCTACGTTTTGCAGCAATAGCTTTTCCACGCTTACGAATCTCTTCTATTGCTTTTTCCATATCGCCTTCGGCATCTGTGAGAGCTTTTTTGCAATCCATCATGCCTGCGCCTGTCATTGAGCGGAGTTTTTGAATTTCCGCCATTGTTACTGCCATAATCTTAAAAGTTTTATTGGTTTATAAATTTTACATCTTCAAAAAAAGCGTCACAAAACACACAGATTTCGTTGTGTCTGTAACGCTTTGATTTATCCTAAAACAAGAATCTTATTCTTTATCTTCCTGTTCTTCTTTTACACTTTCGGTAGAATCTTTATCGGTTTCGTCGACACGTACTTTTTTAGCAATACGAGTTCTCTTTTCCTTAACTTCTACTTCCGCCTCTTCATTATCGATTTTTTCAATTTTACGTTCCTGAAGTCCTTCCTGAAATGCTTCAACCATTGCATTCAAAATAATTTCTATTGATTTTGTGGCATCATCATTAGCAGGAATAACAAAATCTATACCTTTTGGATTAGAATTGGTATCAACGATTCCAAATACAGGAATTCCTAAACGAACAGCTTCTGCTACAGCAATATGTTCTTTCATTACATCAACAACGAACAATGCAGCCGGCAAACGACTTAAATCGGCAATACTACCCAAGTTTTTCTCCAATTTGGCACGTTGACGGGTAATTTGCAATTTTTCGCGTTTTGACAAATTATCAAAGGTTCCATCAGTAGCCATTTTGTCAATTGAAGTCATCTTTTTGACAGCCTTACGAATAGTCGGAAAATTGGTTAGCATACCGCCCGCCCAACGTTCTGTAATATAAGGCATCCCAACCGAACCTGCTTTGTCGGCAACCACTTGTTTAGCCTGTTTTTTTGTAGCTACAAATAGTACGCGTTTTCCTGATTTTGCTATTTGTTTGATAGCAGCAGCAGCTTCGTCTATTTTTACGACTGTTTTATTTAAGTCGATAATGTGTATGCCATTACGTTCCATAAAAATATAAGGAGCCATGGCCGGATTCCATTTACGTCTTAAGTGTCCAAAATGAGCACCCGCATCTAATAAGTCTTGAAAATTAGTTCTTGACATGTTTGTTTGTTTTTTTGTTGTTTACTTTCTTTTTTACTTCGTTTTAAGCAATCATCAAGTAGTTACCTTAAACGGTAAGTCTAAATGATTTAGATACTAAACTGTTTTATCATCATCATCCAATTCGACCAAATTAACGTTTGGAGAATTGGAAACGTTTACGAGCTTTTGGACGACCCGGTTTTTTACGCTCAACTTCTCGAGCATCACGTGTCATAAATCCGGCAACTTTCAATGCTTTTTTGTCTTCTGCATTGATTTTAACCAAAGCACGAGCAATAGCTAAACGCAAAGCTTCAGCTTGTCCCTTAAATCCACCACCAATTAAATTGACTTTAATATCATATTTTTCAGCAACACCAAGCGTGTTGAGAGGTTGTTTTACAATATACTGAAGAATAGTTGATGGGAAATAATTATCCAAAGTACGTTTATTGATAGTGATTTGTCCGGCACCTTCGCAAACGAATACGCGAGCAATAGCCGCTTTTCTTCTTCCTATAGCATGAGTTACTTCCATATTCGATTATTTAAGTAGGTTTAAATCAATTAATTTTGGCTGTTGAGCTTCGTGAGGATATTCCGCACCGGCATATACATGCAGATTTTTTAGCAGAGATGTTCCAAGAATATTTTTAGGAAGCATTCCTTTTACTACTTTCTCCACCAATTTCTCAGGACTTTTGGCCATCAATTGAGCAGGTGAAAAAGCACGTTGACCTCCGGGATAAAGAGAATAAGTGTAATAAGTACGACCATCCCATTTATTTCCGGTCAATTTAACTTTTGATGCATTGATAATTATCACATTATCACCACAATCAACGTGAGGAGTAAAATTTGGTTTGTGTTTTCCCCTCAACAATCTGGCAACTTGCGTTGCCATACGACCCAACACCATGTCAGTCGCATCCACTAAAACCCATTCTTTCTGAACAGTGGCTTTATTGGCAGAAATAGTTTTAAAACTTAATGTATCCACGATAATTTTAATGTTTAACAATTTTACAATCACTCATTGATAACAATCTCTACTTTGAGCGGGCTAATTCACGCAAAACAGAGTTAATCAGCTATTAATGAGTCGTCTAAACTCTTGGATAATATTTCGGACTGCAAAGGTACAACTTTCCTTGAAAACGGCAAAACATTTTTCAAACTATTTTTTTCATAAAATTACAACGAATCTCCCCAAGGGAAATCCGTTGTAATATTGTATATACACATTCACCTTATCTACTACCTTATCTACTCTCCGGTCAAGGTTATTGCTTTGCTTATTGCCCCTCCAAACGTCAGAGTGGCGCCACCCGTGCCGGTTCTTGTTATGACCAAAGAAGTTCCTGTGGCAGCGTCTGATTTACTGATTGTAGCTTTATTCGCTGCAAAGCCGCCTGATACATTACTTAATGTTACAGTTACAGCACCAAGCAAATTATCAATCTGTATATAAAGCGTTTTACTATTGACACCCGATGGAAAAACAAGAGCATCTGTTATGGGAACACCCAAAATAATAGTTGGATCTGCGCCTTCGACTTGAGCAGGTGCACTACAGGTACCATTAAGTGTAACAGTTACATCGGAACAGCCCGTACTCGAAAGTGTAAGTGTGGCAGAATGTGTGCCAACAGCTGTAGGACTATAAGTAATAGTGATATTACCACCGGCAGAACCACTTGACTGTGCAACCGAACTTGCACTTAATGAGAACAAATCGGAATTGGTACCACTAACAGTCAAACTAATTGCAGCCGTAAGATTTACACCCGAAACTGTTATTATTTGATCATCCGTAACATTAGGTGCAACAGAAAATGCAAGAGAGCTGCTTGTCGGCGATGTAATAGTAGGAGCGGTAGAAACTGTACAACCATCACAACTACCAACTGTAAATGAAGATTCAAATGAACCCACTAAATTAGATAATGTAACTGTTTCATCTTTGTGTGTTCCCCACAAATATTCCGCCAAACAAGGATAATCTATAAATGGGTTACGATTGCCTTGAGTGGTTTGTATGCCATTATTTCGGTCTATTTCTTTTTGAGAAACAGGATCTTGACGATGCCATTTCATGAGCAACGCAACGCCATATTCTGTTAAACCATAATTACCGACAGAAGTAAATGTTGTATTAAATATAGAAGCACCTTCACCTGTTGTAAAAGCGAAGCTATTAGCATAGCGTACTACCATACCAAGATATCCGCGCGCAAAGTCTCCTTTATATTCATCTACTGGTTCAAACACCGTACCGGAATAACTTCCCAAAGTATTAGGTCCTAATTTACTACCGTTACCAGAGGTGTAGGTTGGAGCACTGACTTCTCCAAAAGGGTAATTTGAACGATAACCATTTACTTTTCCATCAGTGGGAACAAGGTGAAAAAGGTCGTTGCCTGGAGCATTACTTGTGCTACCGCCAAACCAACTTTTAGGGAGCGAGTGTTCTCTATTATAACAATCGCATTCGTTAGAATAGCTTCCACATTGGTTTGTTGACAATGTAAAGGTACAATCACTATACATATCCCAAATTTTACCACTTGAATTCAAATCGGTAGTTCCAAAATATGTCCATAAATCATCATAGCCATGAGAAGTATAGCCGGTTGCACTCACTGTAGTTAAAGCCGAAAATAATGTCGTGCCTGATTTGCCATCAAGGGATGAATAATAAGAAGAAGTTACAGCTGAAACCCCAAAGGACGAGGTTAAAAAAAAGACAAGGGCAATAACCCTATTTACAAAATAGATTTTTTTCATGATATTAAGGTTAAAAAGAAACGTGTCAAAAGTACGTGTTTTTTTTTGTAATGTGTCTGTTTTCTTGTTTTTTAACCTCTGTCAAAGATATTTACACAAAAAAAACGTTGATATAAAAATATCAACGTTTTTTAGTGACTCCGGCGGGATTCAAACCCACAACCTTCTGATCCGTAGTCAGATGCTCTATTCAGTTGAGCCACGGAGCCAATCCGTTTCTGATTTGCGGTTGCAAAGGTACGCTGTTTTTTTTAATTGTGCAACCATTAAACGATTTTTTTACGATTTTTTTGTTCTGACCACAAATATCTGCTGCTTTTTCACTACCTTTGCAGCCATTTTATAAGAAACATACTACGTTAAAATAAAGGATTCTAAATGCAAGAAATCAGGAACATTGCCATAATAGCTCACGTTGACCATGGAAAAACAACTTTAGTGGATAAGATGTTGCTTGCCGGAAAATTATTTCGCGACAACCAGCAAACAGGTGAATTAATGCTTGATAACAACGATTTGGAACGTGAACGAGGCATAACCATTCTTTCAAAAAACGTTTCCATTGATTATAAAGGTTATAAAATTAATATCATTGACACTCCGGGACACTCCGATTTTGGAGGCGAAGTAGAACGTGTCCTCAATATGGCAGACGGCTGCCTGTTATTGGTAGATGCTTTTGAAGGTCCAATGCCACAGACACGTTTTGTACTGCAAAAGGCTTTGCAATTAGGATTAAAACCTATTGTTGTCATAAATAAAGTAGATAAGCCCAATTGCCGACCGGACGAGGTACAGGAAGCTGTTTTTGAGTTGATGTGTAATTTGGATGCCACTGAAGATCAACTGGATTTTTATACGGTGTACGGTTCGGCAAAAGAGAATTGGATGTCGGACGATTGGCGAAATAAAACCGATAATATTACACCTTTATTAGATGCCATCATTAAATATATTCCGGCTCCGGCTATCAATGAAGGTACGCCTCAAATGCTGATAACTTCTTTGGATTATTCATCGTATGTAGGACGTATTGCCGTAGGTCGTATTCACCGCGGTGAATTACAAGAAAATATGGACATTGCTTTGGTAAAAAGAGATGGAAGTGTTATAAAATCAAAAATTAAATCATTGAATACCTTTACAGGGTTAGGACGTACTCCTGCCAAATCGGTACAGTGTGGTGATATCTGTGCCATTATTGGTGTTGACGGATTTGAAATTGGTGATTCCATTTGCGACATTAATAATCCGGAACCTCTTCCGCCAATTGCCATTGATGAACCTACTATGAGTATGACTTTTACAAATAATGATTCACCATTTTTCGGCAAAGATGGCAAATATGTAACCTCACGCCACATCCACGAACGCCTGATGCGCGAATTGGACAGAAATTTAGCTTTACGTGTTAGTAAAGAGGAAAACTCAGATGTTTGGCGCGTTTCCGGTCGTGGTGTACTTCATTTGTCTATCCTTATTGAGACCATGCGTCGCGAAGGATATGAGCTACAAGTTGGTCAGCCACAGGTAATTACAAAAAAAGTAGATGATGTTTTATGTGAACCTATAGAACAATTAACTGTAAATCTGCCGGAAGAATTTTCCAGTAAAATCATTGACATTGTTACTCGTCGAAAAGGTGAATTGATTTCAATGGAAACGCAGAAAGACCGTTTACACTTAGAATTTAATATTCCATCACGTGGAATTATCGGATTACGTAATCAAATATTGACCGTTTCAGCAGGAGAAGCCATTATGGCTCACCGTTTTTTTGAATACCAGCCATGGAAAGGCGATATCGAACGTCGTACCAACGGGTCTCTTATTGCCATGGAATCCGGCACTGCGTATGCTTATGCCATTGATAAATTGCAAGACAGAGGACGTTTCTTTATTTTCCCGCAAGAAGAGGTATATGCCGGACAAGTAGTCGGAGAAAATGCAAAAGACAATGATATTGTAGTTAATGTAACCAAATCAAAAAAGCTTACCAATATGCGTGCTTCCGGTGCAGACGATAAAGTACGACTTATTCCACCGGTTGTTTTCAGTTTGGAAGAAACTTTAGAGTATATCAAAGAAGATGAATACGTTGAAATTACGCCGAACCATTTGCGAATGCGTAAAATTATTCTTGACGAAAATGAACGTAAGCGTGCTTCTAAAACCAATTAATGATATTTCATAGACAACAATAAACGGAATTTACCAATGGTAAATTCCGTTTATTGTTATATGTCTTCTTAATTTATCAATATCAATATGTTAAATCGTTGCTACCGGCAGGTAATGTATATTCGGCCTCAGGTGATGGTGCATTGCCTATATGCCCATTCATAACTTTAGAGCCATACATTGCATAAGGGTCGGCATCTTCATTCTCGTTCATAAAACGTGCAAACTCACTCTTAAATTTCAAATCGACCGTATCCGTTGCACCATTACGATGTTTTGCAATAATAATTTGAGCTATGCCCCGCATATCTTTTTTTGTAATCGGGTCTTCTGTAATCTTGTAATATTCAGGTCGATGAATAAAACAAACAATATCGGCATCTTGCTCAATGGCACCGGATTCACGCAAATCGGAAAGTTGTGGTGTTTTGCCCTCGGCTGCTGTTCGACTCTCGACACTACGATTTAATTGAGAAAGTGCAATAATCGGGATATCCAACTCCTTCGCCAAACCTTTCAACGAACGAGATATCAAGCTAACCTCCTCCTGTCGGCTGTAAAAATTCATTCCCGAAGCATTCATTAACTGTAAATAGTCTATAAAAATAATTTTCACTCCATGTTCCTTAACCAATCGGCGTGCTTTGCTTCGTACTTCCAACACAGACAAATTTGGTGAATCGTCAATGTATATCGGGGCATTATACAACGCTTTTATTTTATGATCCAACTGTGCCCACTCATATTGTTCCAACTGACCATTTTTTATTTTGCTACCGGGTATTTCACACACATTCACAATAAGACGATTAACCAATTGAACATTAGACATTTCCAAAGAAAAAACGGCAACAGGATATTCATAATCAACCGCCATATTCTTTGCCATCGAAAGCACCAAAGCGGTTTTTCCCATAGCCGGACGGGCTGCTATTACTATCAAATCGGATTTCTGCCAACCGGAAGTTATTTTATCCAAAGCATGGAAGCCGCTAATCAGTCCACTGTAACCATCTTTTTGTTTAGCAGCCTCCTGAATACGCTTCATTGCCTCTTCTATCACCGGATTTATTTGTATAACATCTTTCTTTATATTCCGTTGTGACACTTCAAACAATAAGCCTTCAGCCTCTTCCATCAAGTCATCTATATCATTTTTTTCATCAAACGCTTTAGTTTCTATGGTTGCTGAAACACGAATTAATTCACGTGCCATAAATTTCTGAGCAATAATACGGGCATGGTATTCGACATGTGCAGCCGATGTGACTTTTGATGTCAATTCCGCAATATAATATGGTCCTCCTATTTCTTCCAAAACGCCCATTTTGCGCAATTCTTCTGTCACAGTGTACATATCTATCGGTTCATCCTTAACTGCTAAATTCGTAATGGCTTGGTATATTTTTCCATGCACATCTTTATAAAAAGATTTAGAAGTTAATAATTCTCCAATACGCGAATAGGCATCTTTTTCCAACATCAATGCGCCCAACACCAATTCTTCCAGGTCGGTAGCTTGTGGTGGAACTTTACCATAATCAATAGGTTGTGGTACTACAACTTTTTTTTCCTTCGATTTAGGAGTCCTTTTATTATCCATTTTTTTCTTCGATTTTTACGAAACAAAATTAGTTGAAAAAGAGGATTCACTCCTCTTTTTATATATTTGTTATGCAGAAGATTTCAACAAGTTTTCAAACAAATTGCAAAACAAATGAAAAAACAAGCCCAAACAAAGCTATTACCCCACTCCGACTTGTTTTTTGTATTTTACGTTTTTTTAATAACTGCGTGCAAATACCACTCGTTGTGCCGATAGTTTCCCTGTAACCATACACTTGCCCGGAGTTTTATCGCCATTTAGAGGGATGCAACGGATAGTTGCTTTTGTCTCTTCTTTAATGCGTTCTTCCGTTTCAGGCGTTCCGTCCCAATGACACAATAAAAAACCTCCTTTTTCTATTTCTTCCTTAAATTCATCGTAACTGTTTACCTCGCGCGTTACAGAAGCACGATAATCAAATGCTTTTTTATAGATATTAGTTTGAATATCATCAAGTAAGTGCTGAATATGCACTGCAATGCCATCAAATGATACAGTCTCTTTTTCGAGCGTATCGCGCCGCATTATTTCTACTGTTGCATGTTCTAAATCACGTGCACCCATCGCCAAACGCACCGGAACCCCTTTTAATTCATATTCTGCAAACTTCCAACCCGGTTTACGATTGTCACTATCATCATATTTTACGCTGATACCCAGTTGCTTCAATTCAGTTGTTATCTGTGCTACTTTTTCGGAAATAGCTGCCAATTGTTCTTCACTTTTGTAGATGGGAACAATGACAACCTGAAACGGTGCCAATTTTGGAGGTAAAACCAAGCCGTTGTTATCAGAATGTGCCATGATAAGTGCGCCCATCAAGCGCGTAGAAACGCCCCATGATGTAGCCCAAACATATTCCAACTGATTTTCTTTATTTACAAATTTAACATCAAATGCCTTAGCAAAATTTTGACCAAGGAAGTGTGAAGTTCCTGCCTGTAATGCTTTTCCATCCTGCATCAAAGCCTCAATGCAGAAAGTTTCCACAGCACCAGCAAAACGCTCATTAGCTGATTTTACACCTTTAATAACAGGCACAGCCATATATTCTTCGGAAAATTGAGCATAAACATCCAACATTTTGCGAGCTTCCGCTAAGGCTTCCGATTCTGTAGCATGAGCCGTATGTCCTTCCTGCCACAAAAATTCTGCCGTACGCAAAAACAGCCGTGTTCGCATTTCCCAACGTACTACATTTGCCCACTGATTACATAATATAGGTAAATCGCGATATGACTGTATCCAATTTTTATAAGTACTCCAAATAATCGTTTCTGAAGTTGGACGCACAATCAATTCTTCTTCCAATTTTGCCTCAGGGTCAACAACAACACCCGTTCCGTCCGGATTAGTTTTCAAGCGATAATGTGTTACTACCGCACACTCTTTGGCAAAACCTTCAACATGGTCAGCCTCTTTACTCAAAAACGATTTAGGAATAAACAGCGGGAAATAAGCATTTACATGACCTGTTTCCTTAAACATATCATCTAACTGACGCTGCATTTTTTCCCAAATTGCATAACCGTAAGGCTTAATAACCATACAACCACGTACCGCCGAATTTTCAGCCAAATCCGCTTTTACCACCAAATCATTGTACCATTGTGAATAATTTTCTTCACGTGTGGTCAATTCTTTTAATTCTTTTGCCATATCTTTTATCTGCTAAAATATTTTTATATCTCTATCACTTCCATTTTCGAGGTTAGTATTAAAGTTTCCAAATCAATACTTTTCCACAACAATAAACGTCCTGAATAACCTGCACACAAATTTTCCGTTATCAACGTACGAACAGACTCTCCTACAATTCTGTTTCGTTCCAGTATATAAGTAGTAATCAAGCCATTCAGAAACACCGTATTCGCCGTTTCAACCACACAATCATCTAATGAAAATGTTGCTTCTATAACCTTTGAATCATCACGTACAACAACACCATTATTAATAAGTGTGTCTTTATCAACCAAAAGTTTATTAGCTGCTATTTTTTGCATTATTTCTTATTAGCGTGTCATCTCGGGCATCGTCATTAAATCATTCACATTACGCCGATTCATTTTTACAAACGGTTTGCTGACTGATAATTCATTAGTCGTATTTTTCTGAATAGAATCCATACGTACACGCCAAGTACTATCTAACGGATTTTGCTGCTTATTATAAATTCTCAACAGCGAAACCGTATCAATTGTGATAAATTGACTATCTTTTAAATTTTCAGTTTCAAAGAAACTTCCCCAAATTTTCACTGGTTGCTCACGCATGCAATGTTTAATGGTTAAACGACGTCTTAAGCCTTGATGACAAAAAAAATGTTTAATTGTATCCGAAGTACCATCAACATAGTCCACTCCAAATTTTACAAACGATTGTCGCAACGTATCCACATCTGCTGTCATTACAAACGACCAAATATACCTGTCGCCGGCTTTACAAAAATTACTATCATTCCAAGCAAAACTCAAAGAATCAAGATTCTGCACACGACACCTTACAAATGTAGGTCGCAACCAGACATTTACTGTATCAATTGTATCATTTGCAGGATTCAACTCCGGATGATATACAAAATTATCTACATCCGTATTCATTTGCTCCAAGCGCTTTTCTACCTCTTCATACACAATTTCAAACTTTCTCGGATTACGTGTGTACCAATCCAGTGATTTTTCAAATTTTTCACGCGTGATTCCATGCTTTTCAAAAACAGTATTAAGATATTTTTGACGTATGGCTTTCTTATCCATGGGAATATGAATGTTCATTGCAGCCGTAGTTAAATGCATATCTACCAACACCTCTTCCATCTCCTTTTCGGACAGAACACCAAAAGGGCGCATGTGACAAGAAGTACACATTAGCACTACCACTAAACAGTACAAGAAATTATGTATTTTACAACATTTCATTTTTTACTGGTTACTTTTTTCGTATAACGGTCAAAGGTAACATTAAAATCATGATGAAAAAATATGAGCAAAACAATGATACCGACGGTAATAGCGCTATCGGCGATATTAAACACAGGGCTGAAAAATATTTCTCCACCCAACAAAGGCATCCAATCGGGAAAAACAAAAATAGGGGAATAGAACATATCCACAACTTTTCCCATAAGAAACGAAGCATATCCTCCGCCTTCGGGAAACATTGTAGCTACCTGAAACGGAGTACTTTCGCTAAAAATCAAACCATAAAACAAAGAATCAATAATATTTCCCAACGCACCGGCCACAATCAACGCCACACACACAATGTACGATGTTCGATATTTGTCGCGAATTAACAAATGTAAATAATAAATGGCTATGGCAATCACCACAAGTCGAAATATGGATAGAAACAACTTGCTTCCAAGTGTTATGCCAAAAGCCATCCCTGAATTTTCAACAAAAACAATTTGAAACCAATCAAATACCGATATGCTCTCTCCTAAAAGGAACGATGTTTTAATGTACACTTTTAAGATTTGATCGGCAAGCAGAATCGCCACCACCGTCAAATATGCCCACGCCCGTTTACTCATAATCCTGTTTTTTCTCAAAAAAGCCCTTTCCTGAAAAAAGGAAAAGGCTTTTCAGCTATGTTTTAACTTAGATATTATATTTTACCTTCTTTTGCCTCAACCGTTAGAGTGGCATGAGGTACGGCACGTAAACGTTCTTTGGGTATTAATTTTCCGGTTACTCGACAAATGCCATAAGTTTTATTTTCGATACGAATTAAAGCAGCTTCCAAATGTTGAATAAAACGTGCCTGACGTTGAGCCAATTGGCTGGCAGATTCTTTAGATAAGGTTAAAGCGCCCTCTTCCATTGTTTTAAAAGTAGGAGACGTATCTTTGACATCATTGCCTTCGGCATTGCTTACATATGAACGCAATTCGTCATATTCTTTTTTGGCTTTTTCTAATTTATCTAAAATAATAGCTTTAAATTCTGCTAATTCCTCATCGGAATATCTCAATTTTTCACCCATAATTGTAAATATTATCAGATTAATAATTTCTTTTTTTGAATCTGCGAATATACAATTTTTTATATAGATGACAAAAAATACTTATCAACAAATTAAAAGAGAGTTTATGTTTTCTTATTTTTCAACAAATTCTATTTCGCTCAACGACAGCCTTTAATAGTTGACAGTAGTTGTTCCATCGGTATAGAAATAACCGAAATAACCATTCTGCATAGTTGTTGTGGAATACACATTTTGTACGCCACTTGTTGGAATAGTATGTGTAGCCACCACCTTCCAATTTGTAAGTGTAGCCGGATTTCCATTAGGAGCATCAACCACCCAATAATGGTAAGCCTGTGTCATCCACGAATCATTTGTAAGACTCCTTCCACATTTATTGATGAAAAACGAATAGGTATTCCAATCACGTTGCGATTGTGTTACCTGTGTCATTGGATAAGTTACACCATTATATATCAAATCTACTTTCCAATTATCCTCATCGCCATAAAAAACATCGGCGATAACTTTGCCTTTCAAATTATTTGCCGTATAAGCTGTTTCATTTTGTGTCCATGAAGTGGTTCCCCAATGCCATGTAAAATCGCTATAAACTTCATTGCCATTATAAACACGAATCTGACTATTGGCTACACTTTTCCCTGTAGCTTTTGAATAATAGTTTTTAATGGTATTACCTGTAACATCATAAATAGCATAACCATTAGGTGTCCCATCAGTACAAAGATTTGACCACCACCAGCCACCACAAACAGCCGCATGTATATGTTCAAAAATAGGACTGCCATTTTTTGTTCTATAGCCTGTATGTGGATAAAAGGTCGGTCTATGTGTATGCCCAATCATGATATGCGCCTCATTAAATTCTGTCATCAATTTAAGGACATCTGCATAATGGGAGGGTTTATTTACATTTCCTCCTCCACTTGAAGCACCTGAACGAAAGGGAACATGTCCCGCAAAAATAAGCAGCATATCTTCTTTATTTTTCACATAAGAAAGATCTTCCTTCAACCAAGCTAATTGCTCTTCGGTATAACCTGCATTATACAAACAAGTTGTACCACTGGTAGCAAGCCCATACGCAAGTACATTATCCATAACAATTATATGAGCTTTACCACGATTAAATGAGTAATCGGTAGGACCAAAATATTTTACATAAGTAACCGTCGAAGCATAGTCTGAGGTCGTTACATAATTGTAATTATGATCGTGATTTCCGATGCAATTAAATATTGGCATATAACCGTAATCCTTATTAATAGAGATATTTCCTAATAACGATTGCATGGTTGTCCATAATGTATGAACATCGAAGATAATATCACCCAATGTCATTCCATAAATATTTCTCCAAGTACCGTTATTAAAAGTACTTTGAAAATCGGGTAATGTTTCGTCACGGAATCGGTTTGCATGCCATGTATATTTACATTGTGGATCAGATATGGCCACAAACGTAAAATTTGTTTCATCTTTATCCGATTTCTCAAGCGAAAAATCTATACGGGTTTGTGAACTCAAATCCAATGTAGAGGTACTAAAAAATGCAGGCATTTGCTTTGAATTAACCTCTATTTTATAATCGGCAGGCGTAGAATAATAAATATTACGCGCTCGGCTGTCTGCTATAAATTGATAACAACCGTTTTTGTCAGTTACTGTATAATGATATCCGTCAGTAACAGGCACACCTGCAATTCCTTTACCTGTGGTTTTGTCGGTAATATATCCATATACATTGTTTTTTGAGTCAATAACCGTTGGCTGAACATCGGTATAAGCATCTCCGGCTGCAGCATCGGCAGTTGCCGAAACTGTTGGATTCACTTCTTCTGCAGGCAATGGAGGTAACGATTCTTCACACGCTGTAAATGTTAAGCCAAACGCCAAGAATGCTATCAAAGATAAATATTTATGTGTTCTCATAATGAAATATTTTTAAAAAGATTAATTATACGAAACTATAGTAACTTGAATATTGTCAACATAAATACGATGTTGGCAAGAACCGGCAGTTTCCCCATCTGGGCGATAAGTTCCAATTGCAATACGCGAAGTTGGCGTTGCATTTTCTATTGTAAAACTGTAATTTTTCCATTCATTGGTAGTATGTGCAGTTCCTTTTTTGATTACTGTACGCGTACCTCCTGTTATATAATTATAATTAACACCTTTGCTTTTGGTATCGGCAAAAGTTCCACCATCTATTACTTCAACAACATAAATAGGCGTATCGTAAGTATTTAACGCGTCTCTATAAGGTGCCAGACTTACTGTCAATTTTACTGTGGCGGTTCCTGTCAATGCAGAAAGCGGAGGAGTAACAATTTCAGCCGTGTTACTCGATGCGCCACATTTAACATATCCCGGACCTACAAGTAAAGCATTTGTTGCAGCGTCTTCTATTACCTGTCCCCATTCTTTAAGCCGTGAATTACTGCCAACCACTGCGCTGCCAATAGTTGAGAACAATCCCATATTTGTAGTAGAAGCTACCAAATAAAGAGTTTCATCAGAGGCATACGGATCCGCCCCTGTAGCCTTCGGCATAGAAGTCAATGTTCCACGCTGTGTTGAAGAATAACCAGCCAATCCAATTACCGGTTCACCGCCCCAAATTATTTCGCCAAAATCTTCGTACAAAATAGTTGTGCCAGCTGCTGCCGTTGCCGGCATGGTTACCACCTGCGATACTTCAGTGGTTACCTCTTTTATTCCATAAGCACCATTACCGGCTGTTACTTTTACATAATATGTAGTAGCAGGTGTAAGCCCCGAAAAGAAAAATCCTGCCCAATGTTGAATACTCCATGCTGTACTTGATGGATTCCAAAGAAAAGTAGTACCTGTATTACCTCCTTTTGTTCCATTACCACCATTTGCCAAAAAATCCCAAGAAACAACACAATTTTTACATGTGGCATCGGAATACAGAGCAGCAGTATAAGTTTGTGCAGCGTCAAGCGCAAGACTTTGAAAATTGCTAATTGACCATTCTACTCCAATACCGTTAGCCGTAACGGGATTTACGGTTCCTCCCGATTTATTAGCCTCTTTCAAACGTATTTGTACGCCACGACTTATTTCACCTTCCTGAAATTGCACTTTACTCATATCTACCGGAATCTCACTCACATTACCTTTCGTAAATGCTATTGTTTTATCGTAATAACTACTCAATATCTCTGCTGTATATGAATTTGTAGCTGTTACTATTTTAATAGTAATACTCGACACATTGGCAGTCGGCAAACAACCAAACCAAACCGGTTGTGAAACATCTGGACTCGTAAGTGTAATCACCTTAGATGGCGAAGAAGAACTACCTGCAATATTTTTGTCGGCAGTAATTTCTATTTTCTCTACAGCAGTCAATCCCAGTGGCATATCACTAAACACAAATTTGCCATAAGCTGTTTGATGTACAAAATTCAGTGTGGCTTCATTCGGAAATTCCCCATACGTTTCACTTGTTGCGGTAAGCACTATTGCATCTTTAGCCGGAGCATTCACGCGTGCAGCCTGCGTAGTTGGTACCGTAATATTAGCACCTGTAATATCATTATCCGCCGGATAAACTGCCGTAAACACATACGAACCTGTATTATCATCGGTAAGCGTTGCACGCAAAGTTCCATTCCATAAGTCTTCACTCACTTCACTTACTGTACCAACAAAACTCCCATTCGCAGATGTTGCACCATTAACAGAAACTTTTATTTGGTCTCCATTTTCCCATGTTATCGGGTAATAGCCATTGGCTACATCACCAAAGCTTGCCTTAGATTGCACATTACTGGTTTCTTGTGTAGTCGACACATTAAAAGTAATTTGTTTCCCACGCCCTTGCTGTTCTTTTTCACACGAAGTGAATACAGCTATTGTCAACGGCAGTATGACAACTACAAAGCATTTGCTTATTACATTTCTACTATTCATAATATTTATTTTTGTAATACATTATTAATCAAAATCTTAACAGTTTTATCGTTTACATTGCACAAATAAACTCCGGATCCTATTCTACTTATATTCAAAGTAGTACCATTCAGTTTACCATTATAAACACAACGTCCGGCGACATCGAACATACGCATTTGTGTATTATCTTCTACACCATAGAAACAAATCAGCGAACCTTGTTGCAATACTATTATATTTTTCTCTCCCATTTGTTCAACCGTTGTGGATATCTTTTTCCATAATGCTGTCATTTGTACATTACCATACATATTAATACCCACAGTTTGGTTTGCTAAATAAGAATTTCCCCATGTCCAAGTTCCATTGCTTGCCGAAGTTACCAACCACGCTTCAAATGAATAATTGCCACGAACAGGAGCAGCTGCCACAACCAAATTATCATTAGCGGTATAAATGGTTTGCAACGGAGAAGTTCCATCATTATAATCATAGGTAATGACATATGGTATCGGTTTCCATTGCGCATAAAGTGTTACTTGTGAGCCATCTGTACCTATATTCGTAAATTGTTGACCAACGGTATAAGCCGTACCGGTACCATTTGCAGCCGTATTCCATTCTGCAAAAGTATAACCTGAACGTGCAAAACTATTATCTGCAATTTGATAGGTCTGTCCGTTCGTACATGGCTGCGGATTCATCAACCCTTCTCCACCATTCGCGTCATAAATAACCGAATAGCCTTTTTGCCATTGCGCTTTTAATGTCAATGTACTACCAGGGTAATAATAATAAGTTGCATTGGGGTTATTATATTGCAGACGCACTTCTTGCGGTGTCATAGCATAATTCATTATACCTACGTTTTTCAGTTTTCCTTTGAAGTAACTATTTGCTTCTATTACTCCTGTAGAATTAGGGTCCCCACCTATAGCCAAAATGGTGGCAGCATAATTTGGGGCAATATTACCGGAAATAGATACCGTGTCACAATACTGTTCCCCATCTAAATATGCAATCATTTTGCTGCCCGTATAAACTAAAGTAATCATGTGCCAACCCGGATCAAGACTTGCCCATGTTTTTGCGCCAAGTGACGCTTTATTGATGGTTGCCGAGGCACCACCCGCTTTTGTAGTACATTGGAAACCAATATATTCGCCATTATTTGATGCATAAATTTTCCAACCACCGGTCTGCATGCAACTTATAAACGAGCAATTGGTGTTATTGATAGAAGACGTAAATGTTGACCAATCATCATTAAATGCCCACATATTAGCCGTAAATTTGTCATAATCATAATTGGAAATATAAGGTTTAAGTTGCATTGCCGTTGCACCATCAAATGTAATCTCATCAGAAGATGAAGTCGTAAAATTATGATGTCTGCTCAAATATTTTTCACCCGTGCCCGACCATCCAAAAAATGCACTGTCAGTTCTTACAGGATTATATACCTCCTGTGGAATAGCCGTAATGGTTTCTGTTACAGTACTTGTGGAATTTTTATAAGAACCGCCATTGGGATTAATAGTTACAGCACGCCGTGTTGTCCAATTGGCTGTCAGTCCCTCATCTACTGCACGAGAAAAATAATATGTGGCATTAGGATTCTGATATTGCCGACTGACGTCCTCTGCCGTCATAGCATAATTCATAAGACTGACATTCTTCATTTTACCTCTGAAGTAAGCTTTTGCTTCCAGACCTCCTGTAGAATTAGGGTCGCCACCTATTACTAAAAGTGTTTCATCATAATTTGGAGCCAAATCGCCCGAAATAGCTACCGAAGAACAATATTGCTCTCCATCTAAATAAGCCGTTAACGTACTACCATCATAAACCATTGTAAGCATGTGCCAGCCGGGCTCCAGACTTGCCCATGTTCTGGCTCCTTCAGAAGCACTATTAATCATTACAGTAATACCTCCACCTTTTGTAGTACATTGAAAACCAATATATTTTCCATTATTGGAAGCATAAATTTTCCAGCCACCGGTCTGCATACAACCTATAAATGTACAGTTTGTATTGTTTATTGATGACGTAAATGTTGACCAATCATTATTGAAAGCCCAAACATTAGCCGTAAATTTATCATAATGATAATTGGCATTATAAGGTAATAATGTTACTGCCTTTGCTGTATCAAAAGTAATTTCTTCAAATGAAGACGATGTGAAATTCTGACAATTGCTGATAAAAGGTTCTCCTGTGCCACTCCACCCAAAAAACGACTTTGAAGTATGCGTCGGCTTAGCAACAACAATAGGAACAGCACCAATAATTTCATCATAATTGGCTGTAGAACCTTTATACGAACCACCATTCGGATTAATAGTCAATATTGCAGCAGATAGCTGCCACTGCGCATAAAGCGTAATAGAACTACCGGCAGTCGCCAGATTAGTAATTTCCTGATTATCGGAATAAGCCGTACCCGTACCATTATATTGGGTATTCCAACCTGTGAAGGTATAATTCTGATAAGTAAATAAATTCGTACTCAAAGAATATGTTTGAGCAGGCTCACAAACGATATTACTCATAGTTCCGGTGCCACCATTTGCATTAAAAACTACGGTATAACCGGATTGCCAAACTGCTGTTAAATCGGCATTGGCATCAGCACCAAAATAATATGCAACATTCGGATTGGCATACTGCATTTTTATTTCACTTGCCGACATGGCATGATGTAAAACACTTACATTCCTCATTTTCCCTGTAAACATAGTACCGTAAGCCGATGCCGTAGTCGATGCCACAGAACGTTCACTGTTAAACACCTCTATGGCATCTATGTAACCGTGTAGAATAGTACCATCATAGGTCAACGTAAACTGATGCCACCCTGCTGCCAAAGTTTGGCTCTCTTTATTAGTTGTAAAAATTCTTTTTTCTTGCCCGTAATATTCAAAACGTACATTGGTTGTTTGAGTATTCAAAACAATATCAAAGCCATTATTGGAAGCATCTACATTTACACGTAAACGAGTAGCACTATTGAGCCAAGTGCTTTTGTATGCCCATAAGTTCACGGTAAACTCATCGGTAAAATGATAATCACCACCATTAGTTATGGTATAAGCCGTGCCATTAAATGCGACTTCATTACTCGACGAACACGGAATATCCTGATAGTTGCTGATGTGTTTTTCTGCACTGCCTGTCCAACACTTGAAAACCTGAGTAAGATGTTTTGGTAAATTCAATGCCATTGGCAACGATGTAACATCAACATTTTGTACACCCGCCTGATTATTATATGTACCACCATTCGGATCTATTGACAAGATATAACTTCCCCATTGAGCATACAACGTAGCATTGGTTCCAAAAGTGCTTGCGGCCACAGAAATAGTCGTCGGATAAGCGGTTCCTGTTCCATCGGCTTTAGTATTCCAGCCCCGCAACGCATAACCCTCACGCGTAACAGTCGGTAACTGCAAACCTTTAAAATCTTCATAAGAATCATAGACATAATTGCTGCCTTGTGGCACAGATATACTATTCACACCTATCATCGAAACATTATTTCCTAAATACACAGTATGTCCCATGTGTGTTTCGCGATACATGTTTCCACCAATTGTACCATTTATACTTTTACTGTCAAATACCGTACGCCACGTTACGCCATCTGCCGACACTTCGGTTTTGGTACCATAGTAAGCACGTGGTACAAGGTCGTCCCAATAATGGAAAATTTTCAGATATGAAATCTGTTGTGCACTACCCAAATCTACCACGACATAAGCATTGTAATTAGTATTGACATCGGCATAAGCGGCATGGGTTGTATCTCCATCAACAAGTTTTGCTGCATTGGTAAGCGAAATTTCTGTCCCACTTGAATTATAAGCTTTTACTGTTTTATTCAATGCCACATTTGTTCCGGCACTATTACAAGCCTTAATCTCAATCCAATGACTTTGCGTACTATTTGTGGTATTACCATTAGCATAATCGCGAATATACCGAATAGTTTCTGTTCCGTTTGTAGCATTAAAATCGAGATTAAGTGTACAAGGAGCCGGACTCCATTCTGCATAATAAACATTTTGTGTTGGCACAAGCTCAGCACCAGCTGCCACATGAGTTCCTGTGCCATCAGGCTTGGTAGTCCAACCTGCAAAAACATAGCCTTCCCTATAAAAATTAGCCAAAGTGACAATCGTTTCTCCCACGGTTATCGACTCTGTAACTTGCGGAAACGTTATTTTACCTCCGGTACTTAACATCGTAATATTATCATTGCGCGAAATTTTATCTGCAATGTAAATTGTACGTCCATTTGCCGTCTCACGATACATTGATGAATTAATTATGCCATCGGAACTATTACTGTCATAAACAGTTACCCATGTTACACCATCTTCCGACACTTCGGTTTTGGTACCATAATATGCGCGAGGTGTATTATTATAATAATGGAATATTTTTAAATAAGCAATCGGTTTTACGCTCCCTAAATCCACAACAACATACGTAGGATAAGAAGTGGCAGCATAAGTAGTATTGGACGTAATGCCATCAGTTACAAGAGCATTTCCAACTCCACTTGTAGAACTGTTAACAAGCGAAATCTCACTATTATCTGCTAACTTATATGCCTTTACAGTAGTATTTTCAGCCACATTTACTCCTGACACATTATAGGCTTGAATTTCAATCCAACAGGGAACTCCTACTGTTCCAGTAGTAATATAATCGCGAATGTAACGCACATTCATTGTATTATAACTACTACCAATCGGTCGAAACGAAACAGCAGCATTTACCATGGATGCAAATCCGGTCAACAACAACAATACAACTGCCTTACAAGATGATGTTTTCATGATGACAATTAGTTCATTAAATAGATTTATAAAGATTCAAAACTTTGCGAAGTTATATAAAATTATTCACACGTTCCAAATATTTAATAAAAAAAAGATAAAGATAAAATAAAAAATCAAAAATAAAAATAGAACACTACATCAAAACAGTTAATTCATTAAGCAATCGACTAAAAAATACATATATAACTTAACATATATAAATACTATTTGAGTAATAAATTCATCGATAAATTTTAATAATCTGTATTATATTGCATATTCCACACAAAATATCTATTTTTGCACATCGAAAAACGTAAAAACAATTAATTATGAAGAAGATGTGGCAAGAATTTAAGCAGTTTGCCATGCGAGGCAATGTGATTGATTTGGCAGTAGGTATTATTATTGGTGGTGCATTTGGAAAAATTGTTTCTTCAATTGTTTCGGACATTATCATGCCACCTATTGGCTGGATGATTGGTGGAGTGGATTTTTCGCAACTAAAAATAGTTTTACCCGTAAATCCGCTTGCTCCTGAAGGAGTAGCTCCGGCAGCCATAAACTACGGCGCATTTCTCCAAAATATCATTGATTTTCTGATTGTCGCGTTTGCCGTATTTATGCTGATAAAGGGTATAAATGCCATCAGTCGCAAGAAAAAATCTGAAGAACCAAAAGCTCCGGCTGCTCCTCCTGCCGATATCCAATTACTGACCGAAATACGCGATTTACTAAAAAAATCATAACATCAAATGAATTATACAAAGGAAAAGCTCTCAAGGTTCATTGAGAGCTTTTCCTTTTTCACAGCCTAAATAAAAAGACTACCTTTGCAACGCAAAAAAATTGTAACAAAAGTATGCCGTCATCGGTCTCAAACAAATCTATTTGGAATATTGCCTACCCTATTATTTTGGGGAATTTGGCACAAACCATCATTACATTTACCGACACTGCATTTTTAGGTCATGTGGGTGCCATAGAACTTGGTGCATCTATGATGGCCGGCATCTATTATTTTGTTTTTGCCACTTTAGCCTGGGGCTTTTCAATAGGTATTCAGATAATCATTGCCCGTCGTCTTGGAGAAGGTCGATTAGAACGTATTGGCGTAGTTTTCGGACACGGGCTGTTTGTGGTAATGTTCCTTTCGCTGTTAATGTTTTTGTGCCTGCATTTGTTTACGAGCCAATTGCTAAGAAACATCATCGACTCGCCCAATATATACGCAGCAGCCATACAATACATGAAATATCGACATTATGGAATCATTTTTGTCTGTTTCAATTTTCTGTTCCGTTCACTATATGTCGGTTTGTCCGATACGCGCCCTATCACTTACTCCACACTCTTAATGGCAGTTGTCAACATTTCATTGGATTATGGTCTTATTTTTGGCAAATTCGGCTTCCCAGAAATGGGAATCGGAGGAGCAGCATTAGCCTCTGTTTGTGCCGAAATTGCCGCACTAATTTTCTTCATTATCTTTACCATAGCCAAACTGCCACTCAAAAGGTATTCTCTATTCGCTTTCCACAAAATAGAAGGTTGGTTGATGAAAGAAATTTTGAAATTAGCTTTGCCAACAATGCTGCAACGCCTTATCTCGTTCGGACTCTGGTTTGTGTTTTTTGCCATGATTGAAAGCATGGGCGAAATGCCAATTGCTGTTTCGGGAGTAGTACGCAGCGTGTATATGCTCATAACGGTTCCTGTCTTTGCTTTTGCCGCCACAGCCAACACCATTACAAGTCGTATTATAGGCGAAGGAAAACAAACAGAAGTAATGCCAACCTTATTTAAAATATTAAAAAATAGTTTGTTTCTTGTCATTCCATTAGCTCTTATCTGCGCTTTTATTCCTGAGTACGTCATACAAATATATACTAACGATGCCGGCCTGATAACGGCGTGTATTCCTGTATTGTATGTACTTTGCGTTGCTGCAGTATTTATGGCATTTGGTATGGTCTTTTTCGAAGCGGTTTCGGGGACAGGGAATACCACTGCCGCATTACTTATGGAACTCGCCGTATTAGGTGTTTATATGCTCTATATTTGGTATATGACACACATCGCGAAAGCCGATATCCAATGGGTTTGGACTGCCGAATTAGTTTACGGTGCTGCCATCGGATATGTATCGTGGCTGTTTTTGCACAAAGCCAACTGGCAAGAAAAACGCATTTAATCTCCCCAAAAATCACTTCCGATTAGTATTGACCATCGTTTTTGCTGTTTGGCAAATTTCTTCGCGCAACCATTGAGGTTCCAACACTTCAACTAAACCACCTACTACAACGGAAGAAAATTTGTTTGTCAAAAAAATAAGTTTGTTGCCATTGCAACGTTGCAAATGTAAGAAAATATTTACAAATATGAATAAAAATTACTATTTTTTTTGTGGGCTGCAATTTTAGTGCAAAAATAACCTGCTGTTATGCCAAATCACAGCACAAGTTTTATTTTTTTACAAAAAATCACTTGACAAAAACGTGTATTTATTCGTTTTTTTTGATTTATTTTGCAACTTTATTTTTAGTCCGATGAAACATCTACTTAATCCCTATGTTTTGACCGTTTTAATGCTGGTTTGTTCCAACTGTTTTATGACTTTCGCATGGTACGGACATCTGCGCAATCTTGCCGATAAATCGTGGATTGTGGCGGTCTTTGCCAGTTGGGGCATTGCGTTGTGCGAATACTTGTTTATGGTACCTGCCAACCGCATTGGCTTTACCGTTTATACATTGCCACAACTAAAAATTATTCAGGAAGTTATTACGCTCAGTGTATTTATCCCGTTTGCCGTTTTCTACATGCACCAACCATTCAAATGGGATTTTGTATGGGCTGCACTTTGCCTACTTGGTGCCGTCTATTTTATGTTCAGAAACTAACAAATTGATTAACAAAACAATAGAATAAAATTTATTTTCACTTATGAAACGGACTTCAGAAGAAATAGCCAACACCCTGACCCATTTGGTCGGTATAGTATTCGCTTTAGTAACTGCGTGGCTGCTGCTAAGACACAGTGTTAATGCTGTTTGGCAACAAACTTTCGGTATGGCGGTATTTTCGGCTGCCATGCTGTTTATGTACACAGCTTCTACTGTTTATCATTGGACTTTACCCGGCAAAACGAAACGCCTGCTACGCCATTTTGATCATATCAGTATTTATGTTCTGATAGCGGCTTCATATACTCCGATATGGCTTTGTATAGTTGGCGGCACAGCCGGATGGATAGCTTTCGGATTGATGTGGGGTGTGGCTTTAATCGGTTCTATCGTAAAATTGGTAGCATTGGGCAAATATCCGCGTCTGTCACTTGCTGTTTATCTGATTATGGGCTGGTCGGCCGTGTTTGCCATAGTGCCTATATGGAACGCCATGTCGGTAACTGCGCTTTTATGGCTGCTCTCCGAAGGTATTTTTTATACGGTAGGAACTTATTTTTATGCACACGACGAACGACCTTTTTACCATGCCGTTTGGCACATATTTGTATTAGGCGGCACCGTGTCGCACTTCATGGCAATGTGGAGCATTATGTAAAAAAAATAAAAGTGATAAAATAGTATCATTAATCACACCTTTTACGCTTAAATCGCTCAAATATTATCACGATAAAGATACAATTTATTTTTCAATTTACAAAAAAAAGAAAGGAAAAGTCGTTCTCTTTCCCTTTCTACTTAGCTGCATAAAATCAGTTACCAATCAAAATATTTCTTTGCGGCGGATAGTTTGTGTGCGGTCAGGTCCCACCGAAACCACCACAATCTCCGTTTTCGTCAATTCTTCTATCTTGTGTAAATAGTTTTTGGCATTTTGCGGCAATTCTTCAAAATTACGCACAGATGTAACTTCTTCTTTCCAGCCGGGCATTTCGATATAAACCGGCTTACAACGTTCCAATTTGCTCAATGTACTTGGTACATAATCTATTTGTTTGCCGTCCAATTCGTAGGCTGTACAAATTTTTATGGCTTCCAATCCCGAAAGCACATCAAATAACATGACAGAGAGATAATTGATACCTGAAATTCGACAAGCATGTCGCAACGCCACCATATCCAAATAGCCTACACGACGAGGACGACCGGTAACAGTGCCATATTCATGTCCGCGTTCACGAATATAGTGAGCCAATTCGCCATCTAATTCGGTAGGAAACGGTCCTGCACCGACACGTGTGGTATAAGCCTTGCAAATGCCCAACGCCTTGTCGATATAGCGTGGTGCCAAACCTGTTCCTATCGGCACACCGGCAGCTGTCGGACTGCTCGAAGTTACAAACGGATAAGTGCCGTTTTCGATGCAAAGCATCACACCTTGCGCTCCTTCAAAAAGAATTTTGGAATCTTTTTCGGCTTCTTCATTCAACAAAATTGCCGTATCGCAAATATACGGTTTCAGTTGTTCGCCATAAGCCAAATATTCTTTGTAAAGCGGTTCAAACTCCAAGGTTTCCATGCCCAGCATTTTCAGTTCCATATTCTTCACCGCCAAAGCATCGTGCAAACGTTCGGCAAAATAATCCTTGTCGATAAGGTCGCCGATACGGATTCCGATACGGCTGTATTTGTCGCAATAAGCCGGTCCGATTCCTTTTTGTGTCGTACCTATTTTTTTTCCGCCTTTTGCCGTTTCGTATGCTCCGTCCAACATCATGTGGTAAGGCATGATAACGGCAGCACGGTCGGAAACAAACAACTGAAAATCAGTAACACCCCGACTTTTCAGTCCTTCCAATTCTGCCAATGCCGCTTTGGGATTTATAACCATTCCGTTTGCCATCACATTTTTGATATGCGGGTTAAAAATTCCGGAAGGAATGGATTGCAAGGCATATTTATTTCCACCAAACGTAATGGTGTGCCCGGCGTTATTGCCTCCCTGATAACGCACCACAACATCTGCTTTCTGACCTAAAAAGTCAGTCATTTTCCCTTTACCTTCATCGCCCCACTGGACGCCTACAACTACTAATCTGCTCATATTGTTTAGTTTTTAGTTTTTAATAAATAATTATTCCCACTCGATGGTTGCCGGTGGTTTTGACGTAATATCATAAATAATGCGATTGACACCTTTCACTTCGTTCACAATGCGACGGCTGATAACGTCTAAAACTTCGTACGGAATGCGTGCCCAATCGGCTGTCATACCGTCAATACTTGTTACGGCACGAATTCCAACCGCATAATCATAAGTACGTCCGTCGCCCATCACACCAACGCTTTTAATGTTTGTCAGCACTGTAAAATACTGCCAAATTTCTTTATCCAAACCGGCTTTGGCTATCTCTTCACGCAATATGGCATCGCTTTCGCGTACAATATGTAATTTTTCTTCCGTAATATTGCCAATAATGCGTATTGCCAAGCCCGGTCCTGGAAACGGCTGGCGCCAAACTATGGAATGCGGAATGCCCAAGGCTTCGCCCAACGCACGCGCCTCATCTTTAAACAGGATATTCAGCGGCTCCACCAACTTAAATTTCATATCTTTGGGCAAGCCACCAACGTTGTGATGACTTTTTATCGTCTGTGCCGTTTTTGTACCACTTTCTATCACATCGGTATAGAGCGTTCCCTGCGCCAAAAAATCAAAATTACCTAATTTTTTCGATTCTTCATCAAAACAATAGACAAATTCGTTACCTATTATCTTGCGTTTCTTTTCCGGTTCGGAAACGCCGTCCAATTTCTGCAAAAAACGTTCTTTGGCATCAATACGCACCACATTAATACCAAACAGGTTTTGACACATATTCATCACCTCATCGCCTTCGTTTTTGCGCAACATTCCGTGATCAATAAACATACAGGTCAATTGATTGCCGATTGCCTTGTGTATCAACACTGCCACAACCGTAGAATCAACGCCGCCACTCAAACCGCACAACACTTTTTTATTGCCTACCTGTTCGCGTATTTTTTGTATCTGCAAATCAATGTACGACCCCATTGTCCAATTTTTAGACGCTTGGCAAATATCAAACACAAAATTAGCCAAAATAGCATTCCCATATACACTGTGGCGCACTTCGGGGTGAAATTGCACCAAATAAATATTCTGAGATTTATTGTAAATGGCAGCCGGTAAGCCATTACCACTTTTAGCTGCAAGAATAAAATCCTGTGGAATTTCGGACACATAATCGCCATGACTCATCCACACATCTTGGGTTGTCGGCAAATTCTTGAACAAAGCACAATCGTCCAACACCGTTATCGGCATTTTTCCATATTCTTTTGTTGTTCCCTTCTCTATTTTTCCACCAAAATGCAGACAAGTCAATTGCATACCGTAACAAATACCGAGGATGGGCAAGCCGAGTTGAAAAATCTCCGGATCACAGGCAAAAGCACCCTCTTCATATACACTCTTTGGACCTCCGCTAAACACAATGCCTTTTACATCGGGTATAGCACGTATCTGCTCCGCCGTAATGGTATGACTCCGTAATTCGCTATAAACGCCAAATTCACGTATTCTTCTGGCAATCAACTGATTATATTGACTGCCAAAATCAAGAACCACTATTTTATCGTAACTCATTATCTGTCAATTATTTTGTATAATTTGGGGCTTCTACCGTGATATCTACATCATGCGGGTGACTTTCGCGCAAGCCAGCATTGGTAATGCGCACAAACTGTCCGTTCTGTTTCAAATCGGCAATATCGGGAGTGCCACAATAGCCCATGCCTGAACGTATGCCGCCACAAAGTTGATACAGCGTATCGCCAACAGAACCTTTGTAAGCCACACGTCCTTCTATGCCTTCCGGCACAAGTTTTTTTGCCTGCGTATCTTTTGTTTGAAAATAGCGATCGGCAGAGCCACGCTTCATGGCAGCCAAAGAACCCATACCCACATACACTTTAAATTTACGTCCCTGAAATACAACTTCTTCACCGGGACTTTCGGTACAACCTGCCAACAGCGATCCCAGCATTACAACATCAGCTCCGGCAGCAAGTGCTTTTACAATATCGCCACTGAATTTTATACCGCCATCGGCAATAACACACACATTCCGATTTTTACAAAACTCTGCCACATCATTGATAGCCGTAATTTGCGGAACACCTACTCCCGCGACAATACGTGTGGTGCAAATACTTCCCGGACCAATGCCGACTTTCACGGCATTGACACCGGCTGCAATAAGTGCAGCAGCAGCCTCTTTGGTAACAATATTTCCGGCTATCAAATCCAACTGCGGATAAGCCGCACGAATTTTACGAACAATTTCTATGATATTTTTACTGTGTCCGTGTGCGCTGTCCACCGTTATAACGTCCACTCCGGCTTTTACCAACGCCGCCACTCGCTCCATTGTATCTTGTCCCACACCAACAGCCGCACCGCATCGCAACCGACCACGACCATCTTTGCTGGCATTCGGATAATTTACCACATTGTCTATGTCTTTGCTGGTTATCAATCCCACCAAATGACCTTCGCTATCTACAATCGGCAATTTTTCGATACGATTCTGCCATAAAATCTTTTTCGCTTCTTCCAAAGAAGTACCGATTTTGGCAGTTATCAAATTATCTTTCGTCATCACTTCAGAAACTTTCGTATCGTCAAGTGCCAAATATTTTATATCACGATTGGTAATAATTCCAACCAATTTATTTTCATTATCAATGACAGGTAACCCGCTGATACGGTATTTTTTCAGAATAAGTTCCATATCGAGCAAAGTATTGTCTGCTGTTAAGGTAATCGGATTGGCAATCATGCCGCTTTCATAGCGTTTCACCAAATCAACTTCTGCCGCCTGTTCTTCAATGCCCATATTTTTATGAATAAATCCGATGCCGCCTTCACGGGCAATGGCAATCGCCATTTTCGATTCGGTAACCGTATCCATTGCCGCACTGATAATCGGAATATTCAATTCGATATTCGGTGTCAGATGAGTTTTTAAACAAATCTGCGACGGCAAAACGCTTGATTCGCGAGGAACAAGCAGCACATCGTCAAAGGTAAGTCCGGTTCTGATTTTTTCTAAAGTCATAGTTTATTGATTTTTTTATTGATTGTTCGATACCATTGCGTTTGTAAATATAATCCACCTGCGAAAAATAATAATCGAGCGTAAAACAGGCGTCAAGTTCCTGACGTGTCAGCAAGTTCATTACCTTCTCGTTTTGTGCCAACAACTCCTGATAATCTAAATGTTCACTCCAAGCTTTCATGGCTATAGGCTGCACCGTATCATAAGCATCTTCGCGCACAAGACCTTTTGCAATAAGTGCATTCATCACACGTTGAGCAAAAATAATTTTTTTGGTACGGTAGATATTTTCCAACATCACTTCCGGAAAGACAACCAAATTTTCCAAAATACCTTTAAAACGGTTCAACATATAATCCAAAAGCATGGTAGCATCGGGCAATACAATACGTTCGGTGGCAGAGTGGGAAATATCGCGTTCGTGCCAAAGTGCCACGTTTTCATAAAAAGTTACCATATAACCACGCATCACACGGGCACAGCCGCAAATATTTTCAGAACTGATAGGATTACGCTTGTGAGGCATGGCACTCGAACCTTTCTGTCCTTTGCCAAAATTTTCTTCCACCTCGTGAACTTCCGTGCGCTGCAAATTGCGAATTTCCAAAGCCATCTGCTCCAACGACGAAGCTATCACCGCCAAAGTAGCCATATAATAGGCGTGTCGGTCGCGCTGAATAACCTGTGTAGAAACATTGGCATGAGCTATACCAAGATGCTCGCACACATACTCTTCCACAAATGGCGGAATATTGGCAAAATTGCCGACAGCACCGCTCATCTTTCCACATTCTATATCTTTGCAGGCGGCTTCAAAACGTTGCAGGTTGCGTTGCATTTCGGCATACCACAGCACCCATTTCAAGCCAAAACAGGTAATATCGGCATGAATACCGTGTGTGCGACCAACACAGGGCGTTTTCTTGAAACGCACAGCCTGTTTGCGCAACACTTCGATAAACTCATGAATATCCTGCCGTAAAATTTCATTCGCCTGTTTTATCAGATAACCGTTGGCGGTATCCACCACATCGGTCGAAGTCAAACCGTAATGAATCCATTTGCGCTCATCGCCCAAAGTTTCGCTCACGGCACGCGTAAATGCCACCACATCGTGGCGGGTCTGCTGCTCTATTTCATAAATACGCGGGATAGAAAACGAGGCTTTCTCCCACAATTTTTTAATATCCTCTTTCGGAACAATGCCGAGTTCACTCCACGCTTCGCTGGCGTACAGTTCCACTTTAAGATAAGCCTCAAACTTGTTTTGCTCTGTCCATACATTGCGCATTACCGATCGGCTGTAACGTTCTATCATAACTTTAAATATTTGGTTGACTGATTACACAAAAAAGAGCAACGCACAAGCGTTACTCTTCCTATTATATTTTTGCGCACACACCTCTCTAAAAGACTTCCCTAACGGAAAATGTCGGTTTATCAAGTACTTGTGACGCATATAACAAATTGTTTTAAATTGTTATTTAATGCTTACAAAAGTAGAAGTTTTTTTTGAGTTATGCAACAAAATTTATCAACAATTTAAAGAAAAACAGAAAACGAGTATAATAGTGTCTACTTTACCTAATTGTAAAAGTAAAGCAATACGATTCAAGGAATATTTTCCTGAACATAGTAGGCATATCATAATTTTTTATTGAATTTTTCCATGCTGATTCTTTAGAAAACAGATTATCTGAATAACCAATAACGGTATCATGTCTGAATTTTATCACTCTCCCATCAGCTAATGTTACATATATACTATCAAAAATTTCTTGTGCCAACACATACGGCTCTATTGCCAAACATTTTGAACGAAACAACTCTTGTTCATTTTCTTGATCATATCCAATCTGTTCATTGCTATTTGTCAATTGAAAATTAGAAGGGGAAAACGCCCCTGAATAATCAGAAGCATTATACCAATCACGATAGTTTTGATATTCTACATTCGGATATAACATTACCGAGATAACATCCGATGTTGCATTCTCAATATATATAGCTGTTTCTTTATTCGTTATTGTTGTACAGGAAAAAATGACAAGCACCACAGCCAAACAAACACCTATTTTTATTTTCATAGATTCATCACTTTAATAATTACAAAATCCCAATGCGCAAAGCAAACTTTACACATTGGGTTTTCAGTTAAAACGACAAAATTTTAATCTTTATCCTGTTGTGTGGCTTCGTATTCTTTCAAAAGTTTTTCCTGTACATCCATCGGGCAGAGTTCATACGAAGCAAACTTCATGGTAAATGAAGCACGTCCTCCCGAAAGTGAACTCAATGTGGTGGAATAACTCGAAAGCTCTTTCAACGGCACTTTAGCCGACAGTTTTTCAAAACCTTTCTCGCTATGCATTCCCATAATCACTGCACGACGTCCCTGTAAATCGCTCATCACATCGCCCATACGATCGGACGGAACCAGCACTTCCACATCGTAAACAGGTTCAAGAAGTTTTGGTCCTGCAGCTTTAAAGGCTTGTGCAAAAGCATTACGTCCGGCAAGGCGGAACGAAATTTCGTTGGAATCTACAGGGTGCATTTTTCCATCGTAAACAATGACACGCACATCACGCGCATAAGATCCGGTCAATGGTCCCTGTTCCATTCTGTCCATCAAACCTTTCAAAATAGCAGGTAAGAAACGTGCATCGATGGCACCACCGACAATACTGTTTACAAAGACGAGTTTGCCGCCCCACTCCAACGGAATTTCCTGTGTGTCGCGCACACTGATTTTAAATTCCTGTCCGTTGAATTTATAAACATCCTGTGTGGGAACGCCTTCTACATAAGGCTCTACAATAAGGTGAACTTCACCAAACTGCCCTGCACCACCCGACTGTTTTTTATGACGATAATCGGCACGGGCACTTTTTGTAATAGTTTCACGATATGGGATTTTCGGTTCAAGGAACTGAATCGGCATTTTGTCGTTATTTTCAAGCCGCCATTTCAATGTGCGTAAATGAAATTCTCCCTGACCGTGAATAATGGTTTGCTTCAACTCTTTCGATTGTTCCACTATCCATGTGGGATCTTCTTCGTGCATACGTGTCAATAGTTCGCTCAATTTTTCTTCTTCACCATTATTGACCGGTTTTATTGCACGGCGATATTTCGGATCCGGATATTTGATGGTTGAAAATTCATAAGTACAGCCTTTGGCGTCCAAAGTATTGCCGGTACGCGTATCTTTAAATTTCACGGTTGCACCGATATCACCGGCAACCAATTGTTCTACTTTTGTTCTGTTTTGACCTGCCACACAGAAAAGTTGGCTGATACGTTCTTTTCCATCATTACGGGTTACATTTGTCAAATCGTCACCTTCTTTAACCACACCGGACATTACCTTAAAATAAGAGACTTCACCAATGTGTGGTTCTACACTTGTTTTAAACACAAACAAACTGGTCGGACCATTGGGATTTGGCGCCACTTCTGTACCTTCCTTATCTACGGGATTAGGCATTTTATTTGGTGGAAGTACCACGTTTCCAAGAAATTCCATTAAGCGGCGAACTCCCATGGAGCGTCCGGCACACACGCAAAATACAGGAAACATATCACGTTGAGCCAAACCCTTACGAATACCTTCACGCATTTCTTCTTCGGTAAGAGTTCCCTGCTCAAAATATTTATCCATCAAAGCCTCATCATTTTCGGCTGCTGCTTCCAACAACGCATTATACAGTTCGGCAGATTTTTCTTTCTGGTCTTCGGGTATATCTAAAATTTCAGGTGCGCCACCTTCGGGTTTCCACCGATACATCTTTTGTTTTAATACGTCAATTACCGCATTAAAATTTGGACCGACATTTACCGGATATTGCACAAGCACTACTTTATTGCCATAATTTTCTTTCAGTTGTTCTACCGTTTTCTCAAAATCCGATTTTTCGGTATCCAACTGATTTACCAAAAAGATAACCGGTTTGTGAGCTTTTTCAGAATAACGAAAATGATTTTGTGTGCCAACCTCAACCCCATATTGAGCATTCAGCAAAATAACCACTTGATCTGTAACTTCCATCGATGTAATGGCACCGCCAATAAAGTCATCAGATCCCGGACAGTCAATAATATTCAGTTTTTTATCAAGCCATTCCGCACAAACCACGGTTGGAAAAACCGAATATCCGTACTCTTGTTCAACAGGGAAATAATCGGAAACAGTATTCTTGCCTTCAACCGTTCCTTTACGTTTTATAGCTCCACTCTCGAAAAGCATGGCTTCTACAAGAGTGGTTTTCCCGGAGCCGGAATTCCCCAATAACGAGATATTCCGAATTTCATTTGTTTGATATACCTTCATAATGTATTAGATATAAATTAGTTAATAAAAATTTGACCACAAAAAAAACGATTAGGAAATGTAAATACTTTTTTTGACATTTCCTAACCATTTCAATATGTTTTATAACACAAAAAACTTATTTTTTTTAAACCACTTTAATGTTTCAGTTTTTCAACCAAAACTTTCCCTAACGACATTATCAAATACCACAAAATAATTATAGCAAAAGCATCTAATTGGAAACAGGCGAGCAAGACGACGCAACCTATAAGAAAAATATAACGTTCCTTGTTTTCAGCCCACTTCAAAGAGTGTATTTTCAACGAAAACATAGGAAAAGAGCTTACCAAAAGATATGAAAAGAGCAATACAAGAATTAAAGTTACGCAAGAATTTTGCAAATCGGCAGGAACAGTATAGGCGAACCCTGTCCAAAACAAAGCATTGGCAGGAGTTGCCAAACCGACAAACGACGTTTTCTGATTTTCATCAATATTAAATTTTGCCAAACGCAATGCCGAAAAAATGGTCAATAAGAAGCCCACATAAGGCAGAGCCATACAATACACATTGAGCGGTTGTAGCAATGAAAAGGCGACCATTCCCGGCACCAATCCAAAACTAATAAGGTCGGACAACGAATCCAACTCTTTACCTATATCGGAATAGGCTTTTAAAGCACGCGCCATAAATCCGTCCAAGAAATCGAATATCGCCGACAACATCACAAACAACAATGCCATTTCATAAGCTGCATTGTAGGCAGCTATCACACCCAAAATTCCCGAAAACAAATTCAGGCAGGTAATAGAATTGGGAATATATTTCTTCATAATCAAAAGTATTTTTATCGTCGACAAAGATACTACTTTGAACAACGATTGACAATATTTACCGTTTTTTACTGAACAAAAAAGTTTTTTTCAACACAAAATTGACACAAGCCACAATGAATGCCGTTACCAATTTGGATATCAGATAATTATTGGGTCCAAATAGTGCTTCAATAAAGACATATTCGGTAAAAACATACATAAACAATTCTGTCAAGCCCATGCCAAGTCCGGCAATAAGCGTAAAACCGGCAAATTCAGCCCAATGATTCGACAGACGTCGCTGGTCAAAAACCCACACAACACTCATCAAGTAAGTGATAATCAAGCCTACAAGATTACCACACACTGCACTGACAAGATAATGCCAGCCTACAAACTCGGTCAGCAGCCACAAAACCACAAAATCGGCGACAAAAGCTATTCCTCCCGAAATACCATAACGCACAATCTGCCAAAACAGATTCGATGTCGGCGATGTCAATTTGACCTTTAAATCTTGAATAAAAACTGCCATTCTATAACTCAGTTTATTTTTTACACAAATCTATCAGCGATTCATCTTCCCACGCATACCGTTTGCGCTGATACAACCAATAAGTAAGCAGCGTCATTACAACACCAATCATCGATCCGACCAATACATCTTCTGCAAAATGCTGTGACAGATAAATGCGTGAATAAGCTGTCAGCAGTGCCAACACAAAAAATATCGGTGCAAGCCATATCCGCTTTTGAAAAACAATTGTCAAACAAAGCATTAGTGAAAATACCGCTGCCGTATGACCGGACGGAAAACTATTCATGGCATGAAGTGCGACACCATCTACCTGATGCAACACAACATCAGGAAAATTCATATTAAAAAACAAACTTGGGCGCGGAGCCGCCACCAAAACTTTAATCGGATACACCACTAAAGCTGCCATAAGTTGTGCCACCGACACCACCAACGCATCGCCAACTTTATAAAACAGTAAAAACACGGCAACAATAAACGGTCCCCATGCTCCCAACTCTGTAATGTATTTAAAAAATATATCTTGAAACGCGTTCCACAAAACACTGCCGGTTGACAAATAATCAAGTGTCAGCAAAAGGTGTAAATCACCCTGCTCTGTGCATAACACCGTTACAAGCAATCCAATAAAAAACAACACATAAAGTAACAAGAAAAGTTTACAGGCTTTTGAATTCATTGTTTCACACTTTTAAGTTATATCATTCAAAAATATTCATTTCTTCATTATAAACAGGGCTGTCGACAGACAAAAAATTCAACACACTATGAAAAACATGGTGTTGTGTCAAAAAGTCATTGGATTTCAAATGTTTTGAGTTATCCGACAACCAAACAATAAAAGGAATCTCATATTGTTCTTTGGGAGCAATGCCCATTGGGACTCCGTGCATATACAAATTGCTTTCGCCCAACGATTCGCCATGGTCGGACACAAATAACATCGTACTGCGATAATCTTTCAACTGCTGCAAATCTTCAATGATACTGTGTAAGATATAATCGGTATAGACAATTGTATTATCATAAGCATTCATCAACTCTTCATGCGAACAGTCAGCCAACTCTACACTATTACAAACCGGTTGAAAGGTTTCAAATCGAAACGGATATTTTTTATTGTACTGCGGACCATGACTTGTACTGGTGTGCAATACAATCAGAATTTTATTCTTTTCACTTGCTAATATTTGTTCTTTCAGTCCACTTAAAAGCACTTCATCATAATCGCAATCTGCTTGACAGAGTGTTTTTAAATCATCTTGGGTTTGATACTTTTCGATATGAATGGGAGGCTCACCCCAGTTGGTCGTTCTCCAAATAACCTCTACATTATTTCGATACAGATAGTTGGGTAGAATCTCATACAAATCACCGGTATCCGCATGTTCCAAAATACATTTCAAACTGCCCGTTGTATAAGTTGTGCATGAATTGGCCTTAAAAGCAAACACATTAGGCGTTTGCGACAACAGCGGATTTGTATTTTTATTGTAACCGTAAAGCGAAAAATTCTGTCTTCTCGCCGATTCGCCAATAACTAAAACAACCACTGCTTTCTCATTATCTTTAATGGTGGCATCGGGCAATAAAATCTCTTTGGCATTTTCCTGCTGTTTATGAATCTGAAAAAGTGCCGCATTGACTGAATATGACCATGGCATAACCAAGCCACCCAACACTTTGGAATTTTTATCAATCCACAACCAATTACTTGCATTTGCAAATGCTACAACGACAAGAAACAACAATGTAAGCGAAGATGTGATTGAAAATCGTTTCCAAGTGCCATAAATAATTTTGACTTTGAAAATGTAGATACAGGGAAGAACACCCAACAAAACAACATAAACTATCAGCATAAAGGAAAAGAACCCCGAAGCCTCTGCATAATTGGTATTAAACACATTACCAATCATACTTTCATCTATTATAACATTATATGTATCGATAAAATAGACAGAAACTGCATTCAACAGAAAAGATAATGCCAATAAAATTTTACCTACAAACCGACATAAAAACAAAAACAGATAAAAAGCAAAAAAATTGGCAACCAGCACAATAACAACCAAACTAACAATAATAATTACACCGTTCCAACTTGAACAATTGACACTGTCTGCTACAAATTTAAAAAATGGAAAATAAAAAAACAGACCATTAATAAGGCTCATTAACCCTGCAAAATAAGTGAGTTTTACATTGTCGGTCAGTGCCGACCAAATTTTCTTAAGATTCCACTGCATACGTTACAAAGCAAAATTAAAAGTTCAACTCAAATTTCTATAAAATATAGGGCAAAGGTACATTTTTTTCATTAGCTCACAAACAACAGACCGACTGAGAAATTAAAATTGAGCACAATCAATGATTGCGCTCAAAAATAGAGTTCTGCAAACAACCTTTTACCGTTCAATCACATTGGCAGGCGTATTTTTAAATTTAGGCATACAAACGCCAATGGAAGCTCCGATATAAGTTGGATCACAAATAATATACTTTTTGCCCTTATGCTGCAAGAAATCGCCATCAATATTCTCGGTAAAACGCACTGCTGTGGCAATATGATTGGGATAATCCAACAAGACAACATCCATGCCCATCAATTCACGTACAAGATACGAAAACAAAATAGAACGGTCTTCACAATCGGAATAAGGATAATAAAAAAGTTCGTCCACAAAAAACGGTTTTTCGTAACCGAACTGCTCGCCGTCAGTTTTATAATCAAAAGCTGTTTGCACATAGTTTATCAACAAATTGACAGCATCTTTCTGCGATTTTCCTGCAATACTTTTTTTGAGTGTCGGCAACAGACTTTTTTGTAGTTCCCGACTCATAGGTGCTCTCATATAAACTTTAAAATCACACTGCGGATAATCTTTATAAAAATCCATTAACCGCTTGTTTACTACTGTCTGTGTGGAAATATCCATACGCGAAGTGCGTGATTTTTTTGTTTGTTCCACCGGCGACTTCATAGGTGATTCTATATCCATATCCACCACATTTTTTGCCACCGAAAAATCCGATTTGTAAGTACTTAGCGAATTTCCTTCCGATTTTCTGTCGGTCAAAACGTAATATTTCACATCATTCAAGGTCAAAAACGACCGTTGATAAATCAATTGCTTGGTTCCCAGCAACAAGATAAGTTGATTATTTTTGCGTGCAATTTTGGCACGATAGCCCGATTGTGCCAACAGAAACATTTGCAAAGTTACGCTCTCATCTGTTTCCATTCCATTTGTAAAACTCTCCGCAAAGTGTTTCGTGAGCAAATAATACGCCCAATCATTCAGCATGTTATCCGTTTTGGATTTTTTCAGTGCGTCAATGGTCGGCATATAGTCGGAATCGGCCAATTTACCCCACACATCGGACACATATTTTTCGGCAGTGCCACCCAGTTTGAATTTCATCGCTGATGTATAAGGAATAGATTCCTCCGTTCCATAAAAATCGAACGTAACAAATTTGCCGGACATTATAGGCACAGGTTGTGGCTGTTTAACCGGCTCTTTTTGTACTGTTTCCGGTTCTTTTTCTGCATCAGGTTTTACAGGAGGAGTTGGTTGTTTATTCACTATCGGTGGCAATGGCTGTTTGTCGTCCGGCTTTACCACAGGCTTCGAATTAATAATTGGTTTCACGTCAGTCGGTTTTGCTACAGGAATTTGCGTAACAGGAGCAGGCTGATCCGGTTTTTTATATTCCACAGGCTTTACAGGAAACGGTTTCATAGGAGCCGGAATGCCCTGCATTTCCTTAAATTGAAGCCATTCCTGTTTCAAAAATTCTTTGAATGCTTCATTTTCCTTCTTCACAAAATCAGAATAAGATTCCTGTTCCGACTCTACAAAGTTGGCATACTCTTTTTCCATATCTTCCATGCTTTGAGCATGTATAGTGGCAACAAAGCCACACGCCAAAATAAAAACGACCGTTTTTTTCATAATAAAAAAATTAAAGATTCAAAAAACAACGAATAAGTGATTAATGATTAACGATTAGTGATTAGTGATTAACGAATTAGCGATTAGTGATTAGTCAATTCACCAGTTAGTCAATTAGTCGATTAGCCAATTATTTACAGATTTACAAATTAAATCAACATTAAACAGTTCGTCAGTTCACCGATTAGCCGGTTTACTATTTAGTCAATTATTTCATTGTCCACTATGAATTTGTTTCAACAGACAACTCCGCTTTCATCTCCAAATAAATATCTTCGCCTTTGCCAAGTGTGGCGTGCAATTTGAATGTCTCATTTTCTGTTTCAGTCAATTGCAAACGCACTTCCACGTTCGGATGTTCCAATGGCGTTACCAAAGTCGTCAAACGACATTGCTGCAAATTATTCATTATCAAAGGCTTACATACCACCAATTCGGCACACTCTTTTATCATCTGGATATTACATACTCCGGGCGAAATCGGCTCATTGGGAAAATGTCCCTTATACACTTCGCAATCGGCATTCAATGAAATTTCAAACACACTTGTATCGCCTTCTGTATGGCGACCTGTAACAGTATAATAGTTTTTTATCAACATTTTATAACGATTAATTATTAATGATTAGCGATTAGCGATTAATTCTGAATCTTATTGCTTTTATCAACTTTTAAACGGCATTTTATGGTCATAATACTGGCAGTTATCATTTTTAATAATTCTGTTGCATCTGCCAATAACAAATTATATTCCGTTTCCGTCAAATAATTCGATTTATAAAGAACTTCTAACCAATCAATTGTTTCGTTACACTCTTTTTGTGCCACCGCTTGTTTATGTATAAAATCCAAATCACTCTCCGCATAAAACGCTTCACGCTGCATTGCCCCAATGGAAGTGCCACTGCGCAGAATCTGTTTGGAAACATCAAACTCATGCTTTGTTTCACATAAATGACTGCGCAAATTCATCATACGCACTGCAAAATTTAAACTTTTATCCTTCAAAATATTTTTATCCATGACATTTTATCGCTAATCATTATATCGCTAATACGTTATTTTCCCGTTTCCATTCTTCAAAAAACGACGGGCATGATGGTTCAAACTCACCGGCACGTGTAGTAAACAGTTGCGTAGTTGTGGCAGTCAAAATCAGTGCATTATCGCTCTCACGACGTATTTCGTAATCGAATATTAATTTACTGCCTCGTGCCGGGCGATATGTGATGGTTACTAACAATATATCATCGACAGTAGCCATCTGTTTGTAGCGCAATTGCATATCGAACATCGGAGCCAAATAGCCACTTTCGAAAATGTGCATATATTCCAGTCCAAACTTACGCCCAAATGCTTCACGAGCATCTTCCATGTATGTCACATAATTACCGTGCCACACCATTCGAATAGAATCAACTTCCGAGAAACGCACCTGAACTCTAACGGTTTCTGTCAAAGATTGTAATGCCATAATTTAATGATTAAAACATTACAAAGTACGAAAAAAAAATCGAGATATTAAAGCTTTTCGCACAAAAAAATTGATAAACCGTTTCTGTAAAAACAAACAATTTTGATGTACGAATAAAAAAATGTATTTTTGTAAAATTGAGTTTCCACAAATTTTTAATTTGTAAACAAGTATGAAAAAACATCTTTTCTTCTGGTTTTTCCTGTCAATAACATTTGCTGCACACGGAACGGCATGGATTCGTGTCAATCAATTGGGATATTTGCCCAATGACACCAAAACGGCTGTATATTTAAGCACTAACGCCGAAAACAATCCAAAGGCAGAATTATATTCCGCTCTGACAGCCCAAAAAGTCGATTGCACTATTAACGCAGAATCATGTGGCGAATTTTATCAATTTAAATCGACCTTTCGACTTCATTTTTCCGAGTTTTCACAAACAGGAAATTATTATATGGTCGTTGATGGTGTCAAATCTCCCGTTTTTAGAATTGCCGCAGACGTTTATAACGGCACAGCCGATTTTTTGCTGAACTATATGCGTCAGCAACGGTGTGGCGACAATCCTTCGCTAAACCAAATCTGCCATCAACACGATGGTTTCGAAGTTCGTGGCGTCCCTGATACATTACCAAATCGCAAAGTGGATGTACGTGGCGGCTGGCACGATGCTTCCGATTATCTGCAATATACAACCACTTCGGCAAATGCCATTTATCAAATGCTTTTTGCCTACAAAAATAATCCGCAGGCTTTTGCCGACAACTATGACGGAACAGGTCGCAAGGGTTCCAACGGCATTCCCGATATTTTGGACGAAGCCAAATGGGGGCTGGAATGGCTAAGTAGAATGAATCCCGAAAAAGAAATCTACTACAACCAGATTGCCGACGATCGTGATCATGCCTCTTTCCGTTTGCCAAGCGAAGATTCTGTAGATTACGGTTGGGGAGCCGGAACAGGTCGTCCTGTTTATGTGGTATCCAATGAACCGCAAGGATTGATGAAATATAAAAATCGCAGCAATGGCAAAGCATCCACTGTCGGCAAATTTGCATCATCTTTCTCTTTGGGTTCGCAATTGCTACAACCATATTTCCCGGAATTTGCCAAACAATTGGCAGACAAAGCCATAGAAGCTTTCAGTTATGGATTGCGTTATCCGGGAGTCAGCCAAACAGCTCCGGGACGATCACCTTACTTTTACGAAGAGGACAACTGGACTGACGACATGGAATTGGCTGCCATAACACTGTTTGAACAAACCAAAAACAACGACTATTTGAATCGTGCTGTGGCTTTCGGACGAATGGAGCCATTCACACCTTGGATGGGTAGTGATACGGCACGCCATTATCAGTGGTATCCGTTTGTCAACTTGGGACATTTTGACATATTGCGCCATGCTTCCAAAAAAACGCAAGAAGAATTTACAATGAATGTGCGCAACACCATAGAACGTGTACAAAGCAAAGCAGACAAAAATCCTTTCAGAATGGGAGTCCCGTTTATTTGGTGTTCCAACAATCTGGTTACCGCCATGGCTACACATTGCCATCTGTATCGCACCATTACGGGCGACAATCAATTTGTAGAAATGGAAACCGCTTTGCGCGACTGGCTGTTTGGCTGCAATCCGTGGGGAACTGCCATGATTGTCGGTTTACCCGAATATGCCGACTATCCGCACGATCCTCATTCGGCTTTGTGGGTAAATCATCGCATACCTGTTTTGGGCGGACTTGTCGATGGACCTGTGTATGGCGCAATTTATAACGGTCTGATTGGTGTTCGCTTGTCCGAACCTGACGAATATGCAGATTTTCAATCAAATTGGGCAGTCTATCATGATGATTGGGGCGACTACTCTTCCAACGAACCAACCATGGACGGAACAGCAAGTTTAACCTACTACTTATCTTCATTGGCTCAACTTTCAACAGACAAAAATATCTATTCGCACGGTGGAATTATCAAAACAAATCCTGAATTGAAACGCATTTCTTTAGTTTTTTCCGGTCACGAATATGCCGATGGTTATTCTGCAATCAGCAAAACCCTGAACAAACACCATATCAAAGCTGCCTTTTTCTTTACCGGAGATTTTTACCGTAATAAACAGAACAAACAATTGATAAAAGAATTGGTTAGTAATCAGCATTATATAGGTGCACACTCAGACAAACATCTGCTGTATGCCGCATGGGAAAAACAAGATTCCACATTAATTTCCCGCGAAACATTCATTACCGATATTCGGGCAAATTATGCAGAAATTCAGAAGTTTCAACCAAACATTGCACAAGTCAATCTGTTTTTACCTGCTTTTGAATTTTATAACGACACCATTGCCTCTTGGGCGAAGTCATTAGGTTTGCAAGTGGTCAATTATTATACTCCGGGAACACGTACCAATGGCGATTATACCATTCCTGAAATGAAAAACTATTATTCGAGCGAATATCTAAGGCAATCGGTATTGAATGAAGAAGAAAAAAATGGTTTAAACGGCAATATTATGCTCATTCATATTGGAACGGACACACGACGTACCGACAAATTTTACGACCATTTAGACGAATTAATTGTTGCTTTGCAAAACAAAGGTTATCAATTCGTTGGTTTACCTGAAGCAATAAAATAAGCCTTATATGGAACATAGGCAAAGAGCGTTTTTAAATTTTATGGCTAATTATTTAATGTTAACTGCTAATTTTTATATCTTTGTCATTTATTTGAACAAACAGATTTTAATCTTTTAATTCTTATTAAATATGAACACAGTAGAACAACTGAACCGAGCAGCAGATAATATACGTATTTTAGCTGTATCAATGGTAGAAAAAGCGCAATCCGGTCATCCGGGCGGAGCCATGGGCGGTGCCGATTTTATTAATGTTTTATATTCCGAATTTTTGGAATATGATCCTGAAAATCCACGTTGGGAAGGACGCGACCGTTTCTTCCTTGATCCCGGACATATGGCTCCCATGTTATATTCTGCCTTGGCTTGCACAGGAAAATTTTCTTTGGACGATTTACAGCAACTGCGTCAATGGGGCAGTGTTACTCCCGGGCACCCCGAAGTGGACGTAATGCGTGGCATCGAAAACACGTCAGGTCCACTTGGTCAAGGACACACCTTTGCTGTTGGTGCAGCCATTGCCGCCAAACATCTGCAAGCCAAATTCGGCGAAGTTATGAATCAAACAATTTATGCCTACATTTCTGATGGTGGCGTACAGGAAGAAATTTCACAAGGAGCAGGTCGTTTGGCAGGACATCTTGGTTTGGACAACCTTATTATGTTCTACGATGCTAACGATATTCAACTCTCAACAAATGTAAATGCCGTTACAAGCGAAAATACGGCTGCAAAATATGCTGCTTGGGGTTGGCGTGTAATAGAAATCAACGGCAATGATGCTCTTCAAATTCGAGAAGCACTCAAAACTGCCAAAGCGGAAAAAGAAAAACCAACCATAATTATTGGTACAACAATTATGGGAAAAGGGGCTTTGAAAGCCGACGGCTCAAGTTTTGAACATAATTGTGCCACTCATGGAGCACCACTTGGTGGTGATGCCTATAAAAATACTGTCAAAAAATTGGGCGGTGACCCTGAAAATCCGTTTCTTTTCTTTGACGAAACAAAATCTCTGTATGCCAAGCGTGCCGAAGAATTGAAAACTATTGTAGCTAAAAAGCAGTCATTCAAAAATCAATGGGCAAAAGCAAATCCTGATTTAGCAACAAAAATGGAACAATTTTTCTCAGGCAAAGCTCCTCAAGTTGATTGGTCACTGATAGAACAAAAACCGGATCAGGCGACACGTTCTGCTTCTGCTACCGTATTGGCTTCATTGGCAAAACAAATTGAAAATATGATTGTTGCAAGTGCCGACCTGTCAAATTCCGACAAGACCGATGGATTCTTAAAGCAGACACACGCCATCACAAAAGGTGATTTTTCGGGTGCATTTTTGCAAGCCGGCGTTGCCGAACTGACCATGGCATGCGTTTGTCTGGGTATGGCATTACATGGCGGAATAATTCCTGCCTGCGCCACATTCTTTGTTTTTTCCGATTATATGAAACCGGCCATTCGTATGGCTGCATTGATGGAACTACCTGTAAAATTTATTTGGTCGCACGATGCTTTTCGTGTAGGCGAAGACGGACCGACTCACGAACCTGTAGAACAGGAAGCTCAAATCCGATTAATGGAAAAACTAAAAAATCATCACGGAAAAAATTCGATGCTTGTTTTGCGCCCTGCCGATGTTGAAGAATGTACAAAATGTTACCAATTAATGCTTGAAAACATCTCTACTCCATCAGCTATTATTCTTTCGCGGCAAAATATCAAAAATTTACCAACAAACAAACGCGATGTTGCCAAAGGTGCTTATATTGTTAATTGCGATGGCAATCCCGATGTTATTTTGGTAGCTTCAGGTTCCGAAGTTTCCACATTGGCAGAATCTGCCGAAATTCTACGCCATGAAGGTCAACGAGTACGCGTAGTATCTTGCCCGTCAGAAGGCTTATTCCGCTCACAACCTGCCGAATATCAAGAAAAAATTTTACCTCGCAATGTAAAAACATTTGGCTTAACAGCCGGCTTACCTGTCAATCTTCAAGGTTTGGTTGGTGGCAACGGTATGGTTTATGGATTAGAATCATTCGGATTTTCGGCTCCTTACAAAGTCCTTGACGAAAAATTGGGATTCACTCCCGTACAAGTAGCCGAGCAAATTCGTAAATTTTTAAAATCATAATTCTATGAGAAAAAGGACGTTTCTATTGGTTTTGATCGTTTTTGCAGGCTTCATATCAAGTTTTGGAGCACAAATTGTTACGTATGAATTTGCGAACAAAGACAGTGCGTTATTCATGGATGTATATATGCCATCAAATCAATCAATTACGAAAACGACCTATCCTTGCATTATTTATGTTTTCGGAGGTGGTTTTATCGCAGGCAGTCGTTTAGACTCTGCCAATGTAGCGTTCTGTAAAACCATGTGCGACAAAGGTTTTGTTGTTGCAGCCATCGACTATCGATTAGGATTAAAAGGAAAAAAAATGAACGGTCTTCTGACTGCTGCAAAAAATTTGGAATATGCCATTCACCTTGCCGTAGAAGACTTGTTTTCATCTGTTAGTTTTATCCTGAACTGCAATGACATTGTAACCGTCGATACCAATAAAATTATTCTTATGGGTTCAAGTGCCGGAGCCATAACAGTACTACAAGCCGATTATGAATTGGGCAACAGGACAGACGTTACAACCAACATCCCTGAATCATTTCATTTTGCAGGCGTAGTCTCTTTTGCAGGAGCGGTTTTTTCACGCCATGGACTTGTAAAATACAAAAAGCAATCGCCTGCCCCAACACTATTTTTTCATGGGACAGCCGATAAGTTGGTAAACTACGATAAAACACAATTTGCCAATATCGGATTTTTTGGGTCAAATGCTTTGGAAAAACGATTTGCAAAATTTGATTACCCATACTATATATTTCGATATGCAGATTTGGGACATGAGGTGGCCGGTTTACCACAACACCGAAATATTGATGACATTTGCTGGTTCATCGAAAATATGGTATTCCAAAAACAAAACTACCATATTGATAAATGGCTGAAAGATGACAATCTGATAAAAAACCGACCGGGATATAGTGGTATCGACCCCGCAAATTTTTATAAATGACCAAAAAAAACGAAGTTTTTAAACTTCGTTTTTTTTATTTCTTTTCTTCAGAATCTGTTGATAACTTTTATGATTTTCATAATCAGAATACTTTCCCGTTAATAAAAAATAGTGTTACTTTGCATGAGAAAATTACTATCATCTATTACTGATGAGGAAGTTTTCTTTTTCGACAACTTTTTATAAACGAAGTTTTATTAAAAAGTTCATTATTAGAAATTTACATTCTTTTTCGGATAACTTTATTGAAAAAAAACTGCTATTCGTGATTTTTTTTTGAATATTTTTTTTGTAAATCGAGAACGGAATAATTTTTATTGATATAAACCTTTTATTTTTTATTGCTGTGGAAAAACAGATTTTTACAGAAGAAGAAGCCAAACAAGCTTCGATGGATTATTTTGGTGGCGACCAATTAGCTGCACAAGTATGGGTAAACAAATATGCTCTGAAAGACTCAGATGGTCATTTGTTTGAAAAATCGCCGGAAGATATGCACAGGCGTTTGGCATCTGAAGTTGCCCGTATAGAAAAAAAGTATCCAAATCCGTTAAGCGAACAGGAATTGTTCAATTTATTCGATAAATTTCGGTACATCATTCCTGCAGGAAGCCCCATGACGGGAATTGGCAATAATTATCAAATATCATCTCTATCAAACTGTTTTGTTATCGGTATAGATGGCGATTCTGATTCGTATGGAGCCATCATTAAACTTGACGAAGAGCAAGTACAGTTGATGAAACGACGTGGTGGCGTAGGACACGATTTGTCGCACATTCGCCCTGAAGGTTCGCCCGTCAAAAATTCTGCATTGACTTCTACCGGTTTAGTACCGTTTATGGAACGATATTCCAATTCCACACGTGAAGTGGCACAAGGTGGCAGGCGCGGTGCATTAATGTTATCCGTTTCCATAAAGCACCCTGATGCAGAGAGCTTTATCGATGCAAAATTAGAAAAAGGAAAAGTTACGGGAGCCAATGTATCGGTAAAAATTGACGATGAATTTATGCGTGCTGCCATTGCCGACAATGTATATAAACAACAATATCCTATTGACTCCAATCGTCCAAGCTACAAAAAAGAAATTCATGCCAAAGAACTGTGGCAAAAGATTATTCACAATGCTTGGCGTTCAGCAGAACCGGGAGTACTTTTCTGGGACACCATTCTACGCGAATCAGTACCCGATTGTTATGCAGATCTCGGTTATCGCACAATTTCTACCAATCCTTGCGGCGAAATTCCATTGTGCCCTTACGACAGTTGCCGCTTGTTAGCAATTAATCTGTACTCTTATGTCGAAAACCCATTTACTCCCAAAGCTAAATTCAATTTTGAACTGTTTGTACAACATGTACGTTTGGCACAACGAATAATGGACGATATTATTGACTTGGAATTGGAAAAAATTGACAAAATCCTGACAAAAATAAAATCCGATCCTGAGGACGATAATGTAAAATTAACCGAATACCAACTTTGGCAAAAAATCAGAACCAAATCACTTCAAGGAAGACGTACCGGTGTGGGCATTACTGCCGAAGGCGATATGCTGGCTGCATTAGGATTGAGATACGGAACAGATGAAGCCACAAACTTTGCCGAAGAAGTACAAAAAACAATTGCTGTTGAAGCCTATCGTTCATCAGTAACTATGGCCAAAGAGCGAGGTGCTTTTGAATTGTACAATGCCAAAAGAGAAGCGGAAAATCCGTTTATAGAACGGCTGAAAAATGCAGATGCTACATTATACGACGAAATGAAGAAATATGGTCGGCGTAACATTGCTTGTCTGACTATTGCCCCAACAGGCACCACAAGTCTGATGACACAAACGACTTCCGGCATAGAACCCGCATTTCAGGTGGTTTACAAACGCCGCCGCAAAGTCAATCCTCATGATGTAAATGTACACGTCGATTTTGTAAATGAAGATGGCGATTCGTTTGAGGAATATATGGTATTCCACCATAAATTTGTCACATGGATGTTGATAAACGGCTACGATGTTACAAAAAAATATTCGCAGGAAGAATTAGAGGCAATGATTGCAAAATCACCTTATCACAAAGCCACTGCTGCCGACGTTGATTGGTTGAACAAGGTGCGTATGCAGGGACGTATTCAAAAATGGGTTGATCATTCTATCAGCGTTACCATCAATTTGCCGGAAACAGCATCCGAAAATTTAGTCAATGAATTATATATAGAAGCATGGAAATCGGGTTGCAAAGGTGTTACAGTCTATCGCGAAGGTTCACGTAGTGGCGTATTATTATCAACCGACAATAAAGAAAAGAAAGAAAACGACCCGAATAAAAAATGTGTTTGTTACAACGAAGCCGAACATTTGGTACGCCCTAAAGAGTTAGATTGCGATGTTGTACGCTTTCAAAACAAAAAAGATAAATGGATTGCATTTATCGGTTTAAAAGATGGTCGCCCATACGAAATCTTTACAGGTTTGGCTGATGATGATGAAGGTATTTTACTACCAAAAGCCATTTTGTCCGGTAAAATTATTAAAGAGGTTGATGAAGAAGGAAATAAACGCTACGACTTTCAATATAAAAATTCACGTGGCTATAAAACCACAATGGAAGGTTTGTCATACAAATTTAACAAAGAATTTTGGAATTATGCCAAATTAATTTCCGGTGTATTACGTTATGGAATGCCTATTGATCAGGTTATTAAATTGGTAGGCAGCTTACAACTGGATAGTGAATCCATTAACACATGGAAAGCCGGCGTAGAAAGAGCTTTGAAAAAATATATTCCAGAAGGAGAGGAAATAAAAGGATTGGAATGTCCTGAATGTCATCAAAAAACAATGATAAAACAAGATGGGTGCGCTATTTGCACCAACTGCGGACATTCACAATGCGGAGGGTAAACCTCTGTTGATCTAACGTTTAAAAGAAGAAATGCAGATACCTCGAACGGTAACTGCATTTTTTTATGATTTAACACAACAAATGGTGTAAAACTTCTTCAATCGAATGAACTTCCTGATTTTGAAGTCGGAAACAACCTTGATGTGCTTCAATAACAATATCGGCATTGGGTACAACAGATATGCCACAGCGAAATAACGCACGTTCCAACCAAAGCGTAGCCGGACTTTCACCTGTAACCGCCACTGTAAGTGTGCCCAATAAATGATTAATTTTACAATGCCCGTCTGTTTCGTCAAAGCGAAAAGCCGTACTGCCAAACGTTTCCTGAAATTTGCCTGTCAACATTAAATCTTCAGGGACACCAACTTGAACCCCATCGTTACCCATCAACCAAATCTTATCGGCCATTTGCAAAGCAAGATCCAATTCGTGTGTCGAAAGTATAAACGTTTTGCGAGTATGAACAGACAATCGTCGGAGCAGCAGCATAATTTCTATACGGTTTGGTAAATCAAGATGAGCAGTAGGCTCATCCAATAAAACCAACGGCGTATCTTGTGCCAAAGCCTTGGCAATAACGCCTCTCTGTTTTTCCCCATCACTTACTTCGCAAATAAGACTCTCCGATTTATGCAATAAATTCACTTGGGCAAGCGACTCTTTTACAATTTTTTCATCATTAGCTGAAAGATTTCCTGACCAACCGGTATAAGGTAAACGACCCATTGCCACCAAATCATGAATAGTAAGATTCTCAACGGCAATATTATCTGTCAACACCAACGCAAACAATTTTGCCCGTTCTTCATTCGTTAATTTCCCAACGTCCTTGCCTCGAAAAGTAATATGACCTCCAAGCGATTTTTGCAGTCCGGCTAATGTACGCAGAAGTGTACTTTTCCCACTACCATTTAAGCCCGTCAAACAAATCAAATCACCAACTTCAGCCACCAAATTTAAGTGGTGCTGAACAATATGATTACCATAACCAATTGTTAAATTTGAAGCTTGCAATAACATTTTTTATTAACGAATTTACCTGTTTAATTTTAAAATGGAGTTATTTGTTTTTCAAAATAATCCAGATAATAATCGGCGCACCAACCAATGCACTGATAGCGTTGATTGGCAGCGTATATCCATCTGCCGGCAATTGTGTAGCCAAATCGCAAAGCAACAAAAGTGTTGCACCGCACAATATCGAACCCGGGATAGTGATACGATGGTCGGAAGTACGAAACAGACCGCGTACCAAATGTGGAACCGCCATACCAATAAAAGCAATTGGTCCTGTAAATGCAGTTGTAGTTCCTGCCAACAATGCAACCGAAATAATAATAAGCAAACGCGTACGACCAATATTGATTCCTAAACCTCGTGCATAATTTTCGCCGAGCAAAAGTCCGTTAAGCGATTTTTGGATAAAAAAAGTCAGGAACAAACCAAGCACTACCAATGGTACTAAAACCTGCATATAAGTCCAACTAACTGCTGACAAACTACCAAAAGTCCAAACGACAAACAGTTTTAGTGAATCCGGATTGCTGTTGTTTTGCAATATGGTAACCAAAGAACCCGCTATTTGCCCAAACATGATTCCTACAATCAATAATGAAACAGCTTGACGCACACGAAACGAAATGCCAAGCACCATCAATAAAACAAGTACGGCGCCAATCACAGCAGAAATAACTAATCCCCAACCGCTCTGTACAAATGCTATCGGTAATAAACTTCCGGCCAACAAATACACAGCGACTCCTAAACTTGCACCGGAACTGACTCCCAACACATACGGTCCGGCCAATGGATTACGAAACAGCGTTTGCATAATCAGACCCGCCACCGAAATAGCTGCTCCTGTAACAACTGCGGTCAAAGCCTTTGGTAATCGGAAATTATAGATAATTTCACGGTAAAGCACATCATCAGACCATAATGCGCTCAACGGTAAACGCACATTCCCAAAAACAATATCGCATGCAAATACAATAGTTGCAACAATTAGCAATCCAGTAAAGAGTAATCCGTTTTTATATGTTCTGTTCATCTGTATCTTGTTATCGCTAAAATGATAACCAAATTCTATACAGCCATTTTTATTGAAGTTTCAATAAATAAACAGGCTGGTATTCCGGTAATAATTCCGGATGTAATGCCCAAATAATATCTGTCAACACAATGTCGGGATGGGCAACCGCACTTTCCCAAAAATCATTTGCTCCACCCACATGGGTACGTGCATAAAATCCATACACATAATGATTTTTCGCAGCTGAAAACAGTTCGTGTCGTTCATCCATGGCAAACAGTTCTTTCATTGTTGCAACCGGTGCATTTAACCAAACATCGGCTTGGGAAAAATTATGCAAAACAGTTTCAAAATTGAGTGGTAAACTACCTGTTGTAGTATCATTTTTATAAAAATAATCGGCACCTGCATCAGCAAACAACTGCCCCATATAACTTTGCCCGCCGGGGACATACCATGTACCTTTAAAATTTCCACCAGCCATAACCGTCAATTGATGATTGGCTGTTGCAGCCAATATTTTGGCAGCATTGTAACGATGCTCCATTTCGGAAAACAAAGCACAGGTTTCTTGTTCCTTATTGTAAAACGCCGCTACAAATTTTATCCATTCGGCACGTGCCAACAGCGATCGTTCCGTCCATTCGTTATTAAAAAGCAATGGAATCCCGACAGATTGCAGGCGTTTAGCATTATTATCCTGCTGATTATAGCTTGCCAACATCAAAGCATCGGGACGCAACATCAACAAACGCTCCGTATTAGTATTGAACGCATCACCAAGGCTGATAATTCTGCCTTCAGCATACGCAGTACGTAAAGAATCATTGTAAATAAGTTCAGGACTACAAACACCGGTAATAGTATTAAGAGCACCTATTAGTCGCAGAAATTCAAAATGAGTACACGATGTTACAGCAATATGTTGAAGTGGAATTGTTATTTTTGTGCCTGTCTCAGGTACATTAACCGAATCTGATTGTACCAAATAATAGGTCGCCAAAATCTGCCCGTCACGCCAAGGATCATAAAGTGTAACACGCTTATAATTATCAAAATAATCCACCACAAACCCTTTAGCATAAGAAACCGTTAATGTGGAATCGGGCGTTGCAGTGTCGTTAAATTGGGTATGAGTATGCCCACAAGCACACAATGCAAAAACTGCCAGTAAATAAAAAAAATGTTTCATTGCAAAAAGATAATAGCGTAATTATCTTGACTGATCTTATTTTCCGGTTTGTGATGTACGTATTTTCTTATATAAATTGGAAGCAAATACGAAATTATCCAACGCTTCATTATGCGCTGTAAAAATATCATCTTTTGAACCTTCCCATGCTTTTACACCTTTTTCGATAAAAATAATATTGGCACCTATTTCCATTACCGAATTCATATCATGGGTATTAATAATAGTCGTAATATTATATTCCTGAGTAATTCCTTCAATCAAACGGTCTATAACTAAAGCAGTAACCGGATCCAAGCCGGAATTTGGTTCATCGCAAAAAAGATATTTTGGATTTAATGCAATAGCACGAGCAATGGCTACACGTTTTTGCATACCACCACTGATTTCCGACGGAAACAATGACGACACCTGGGTTGATTTCAAATTTACCCGCTCCAAACAAAAACGGGAACGTTCTATTTTCTCCTTCTTCGTCGTTTTAGAAAACATCTCCAACGGAAACATGACATTTTCAAGAACAGTCATAGAATCGAACAGCGCAGCACCTTGAAAGAGCATTCCCACTTCTTGATGCAACAATTTGATTTCTTTCCTTGTCATGTCTGTCAAATTTCTATCACCATACCATATCTGACCTCTATCAATACGGAACAGACCGATAATGCTTTTCATCAACACAGTTTTCCCGGAACCACTCTGTCCGATAATCTGATTGATTTCACCGCTTTTAAACGTAGCAGATATATCTTTCAAAACTTCCTTGCCGTCAAACGACTTATATAAATTTTTAACTTCTATCATGTCAGCATCAATCTTGTAAGAATAATGTTCATCAATAATATGGCAATGGAACTGTTAACAACCGCATTGGTACTGGCGCGCCCCACATCTAATGCTCCACCATAAGCATAATAGCCATAAAAAGCAGAAACCGAAGCAATGATAAATCCGAAAAACAATCCTTTTATCATTGAATAAGTATAATAAAACGGAATAAACGCATACTGTATGCCATACACAAAATCGGCCAATGGAATCATATCCGTGAAAACAGCAATACCGGCACCTCCCAAAAGCCCGCAGAAAACACTAAATGTAACCAACACCGGCATACACAAAATCAAGCCGACCACTTTCGGCAATATTAGGTAATTGGCTGAATTAACACCCATAATCTCCATTGCATCAATCTGTTCCGTAATTCGCATACTGCCAATTTCGGAAGCAATATTAGAACCGACCTTACCTGCCAGAAGCAAACTCATAATAGAAGATGCAAACTCCAATAACATAGTGTCCCTCAATATCAATCCGTTGCTATAACGCGGGATAAACGGACTCTCCGTATTTAAAATGGTCTGCATCAACATAATGGCTCCCATAAATATCGAAATAATCAGAATAATGCCGATAGAATCTACTCCCAATTTTACCATTTCTTTCGGCAACTGACGCCAGAACATACGCCAATTGTCAGGTTTTGAAAAGGTACGCTGCATCAACTTCACATATCGACCAAGTGTATCAAGCCCGAACATATATTTTATTTTAAATTAGAAATACAAAAGTAATAAAACTTTTGGACAATAGATGAAAAGAGGTTGAAAAATAAGAATTCTGTTAAAATATTGCTATTTTACAGCATAACAAAAAAAAGGATACCTTACGGCATCCTTTTTTAATTGTTAAATTAAATGCTATTTTATTTAATAGCACCTGCCAATTCTGCACCTGCTTTAAATTTAGCAACTTTCTTAGCAGCAATAGTAATTGGTTTTTTTGTTGCCGGATTGATACCTTTGCGAGCGCCACGTGTGGCAACTGAGAATGTACCAAAACCTACCAAGCTAACTTTATCACCGGCTGCAAGAGCTTTAGAAACACTTGCTACAACAGCTTCAAGAGCTTTTTTAGAATCTACTTTGCTAAGACCTGCTTCTTCAGCGATAGCATTAATCAAATCTGCTTTGTTCATAATTAAAAAGATTTTGTTGGTTAAAAAAGTATTTAAAATATCTCGACAAAAATAAAGTAAATATTTGGTAGAAAAAAATTTTAGCAGGATTTTTTTCCATAAATAGGCAAAAAAGTGCTTTTTCAGTGAAAAAAGATAGTTTAACGCCCTTTTTTAGCTATTTTTGCAGGCAAATTCAATCAACATGAACTCAAATAGACTTACTTCATTTTTTCGAGAGTATCCTGCTGTCAGTAATCTTATCGTTATTAACCTGCTTTTTTGGTTGGCAAGCATTATTTTACCGACAAAAGCCGGAATTGATGTTATAAAAATTTTAGGAATGCATTATTGGCAATCGGATTTATTCAACCCGTTACAGATGATTTCCTATATGTTTTTACACGACACACATTCGTTTTCACATATTTTCTTTAATATGTTTGGCGTATATATGTTTGGACGCATTTTGGAACATGTTTGGGGAACCAAGAAATTTTTATTCTATTATCTCCTCACAGGTTTTGGTGCTGCCATTATTCAACAAGTATTTTGGGCTATCGACCTGTCAGGCGTTACCTCTGCTCTCAATACCACCATTGCCAACAATTCGGGAGAAGCCTTAATCCCTTTTCAACATCTGTTTCGCGGTGATGTCAGTCAGGCAACGGCTGCCGATGCCATACAATTAAAACAAATGTTATTCAATGCGCCGGTTACCATTGGTGCATCGGGAGCTTTATTCGGACTGCTATTGGCTTTCGGCTGGCTGTTTCCCAACATTAAGCTATATGTTATGTTTATTCCTATCCCAATAAGTGCACGCATTTTCGTAATTTTGTACGGTGTTGCCGAACTTTTCCTTGGCATTGCCAATTTCAGCGGTGACAGTGTGGCACATTTTGCCCATTTGGGTGGCATGATATTTGGAGCACTTATTATTCTTTATTGGAAAAAGAAAGGACGTCTATTTTCTTAAATACATTATGAGTAATTTTTTTACAAACTTAAGCTATAAATATAAAGCCGGCACATCACTTATGCGCCTGATTTTTATTAATATCGGCATATTTGTTTTCATACGAATGGCTTTTATTGTGCTGCAACTGTTTAATCTGTCGGGGTACAGTTTTTTAAGCTATATTGAGATGCCTGCTTCATGGAGTACCTTCCTCCGACAGCCTTGGGCTATCGTTACGTATATGTTTTTGCATTACGATTTTTTCCATCTGTTTTTTAATATGCTCTGCCTCTATTGGTTCGGAAAAATATTTTTGGAACATTTTACGCAAAAACAACTTGTAGGAGTATATTTATTAGGTGGCATTGGCGGAGCTGTCATATACGCTGCCGCTTATAATATTTTTCCGGCTTTCGGTGGTAAAGTGGCTCTATCTTATCTTTTAGGAGCATCTGCTGCCGTTATGGCTATTGTGGTAGCTGCCGCTGTCATTGCTCCAAACTATACCATTCGCCTCTTTCTTATTGGATCTGTCAAATTAAAATATATTGCCATTGTTACCGTTTTGCTGAGTTTTTTCGGAACGACATCCAGCAATGCCGGCGGAGAATTTGCCCATTTAGGCGGTGCTTTGCTGGGATATGTTTACGCTGTTCTGCTCAATAAGGGCAATGATTTGACACGCCCTGTTACTGTAGTTATCAATTGGTTCGCAAATATATTCAAACCAAAACCGAAAATCCGCAAAACAAAATTCTCAAAACGGGCAAAATCAGATGCAGAATACAATTATGAAAAGAAACAGGCAGAAAAAAATATTGATAAAATTCTGGATAAAATAAAGAAAAGTGGCTACAGCAGCCTGACAAATGACGAGAAACAGCAATTGTTCGACCAAAGTAAAAAAATATAAGCTGTTTGTATGCTGCGAAACATCATCAAATATTTAGCTTTACTCATCAACCTGTTTTTCTCTTTGATGTATTTATTTGGCATAATTTCTGTCATTGTACCTTCCAACAAATTCGTATGGTTCTCGTATTTTGGCCTGATTTTTCCACTTCTGATTCTCAGTCAGATATTTTTTGTCATTTTTTGGCTTTTTCGGAGACACAAATGGTACTGTCTGATTTCATTAAGCCTGCTTATCTTCTCTTTCCCTGCGGTAAACCGTACCTTTACTTTATTTCACAAAGAAAAGAGCATTGTGATGCCTGAACAAGCAAAAATAAAATTGCTGACATATAATGTTTCCATGTTTAGCGGTGAAAAACACTATCAGCCAATCATGAAACTTATCGAAGACAGCAACGCCGATATTGTCTGTATTCAGGAGTTCGGTTTTTACAATTACACCAATCAATTAACAGAAGATCAAATATTAAAGCGCTTTCAGACCAATTATCCCTACCGCCATTTGTGGTACAAAAATCAGAAAGGAAAATTTTCTTGGGGTGTCGCCACATTTTCCAAATATCCCATCATCAAGAAGAAAAAAGTAGAATACGCTTCGGCTTATAATGTCAGTGTTTTTTCCGATATAATTATCAACCAAGACACCATTCGCATTTTTAATAACCATTTAGAATCCAACAAATTAACAATGAATGATTTCAAAAATTACAAATTGTTATCGGAAAATCCCAACAGAGAAAAATTCTTATCGGTTACAGAACAGATGTCAACCAAATTAAGTTCCGCCTATCGCGGACGTGCCAGACAGGCGCGCATTATTGCCGAAGAAATCCGGAAATCACCATATCCGGTAATTGTATGCGGCGATTTTAACGATGTGCCGCAATCGTACACCTACCACACCATTTCGGAAGGATTGTGCGATGTGATTACCGCCACTAAATACGGCTATAATTATACGTTCCACAATAACGGAATATTGGTCAATATCGACCATGTATTGTTAAACGAAAATTATTTTACTCCCATATCCGCCACAATTATTCATGAGCCCTATTCTGATCATTATCCGCTGCTGACAGAATTTCAGATAAATAAAAAACCGACAAAATAGTAATTCCATCGGTTTTCTGACATAAAAATCAAACAAAGAGTTTTAAAGCAGTGCGTATTTCAGCACATCATTCATGTCGTGTGCATAAACAAATTTCAGCCCTTTCAAATAAACTTCGTTGATTTCATCTATATCTTTCTTATTGTCTTCACACAAAATAAGTTGCGTAATGCCGGCACGTTTTGCCGCTAAAATTTTTTCCTTAATACCACCTACCGGCAATAATTTCCCCCGTAAAGTAATTTCGCCTGTCATTGCCAGATTTTTCCTTACTTTTCGTTTGGTAAAAGCGGAAGCCAAAGCCGTCAGCATGGTAATTCCGGCAGAAGGACCATCTTTTGGGATTGCACCTTCGGGGACGTGAATATGTACATTATATTCATCAAACATCGTGTCGGGAATATTCCAATCGGCAGAATGTGCATGCAAATATTCAAGTGCCAACACAGCCGATTCTTTCATCACATCGCCCAAATTACCGGTTAATGTTAATTTAGGAGCCTTACTTTTACTTAAACTCGATTCGATGAAAAGAATTTCACCACCAACACTTGTCCAAGCCAAGCCTGTTACCACGCCGGTTTCTCCATTACCTTCATATTTATCGCGTGCATAATGGCTGATGCCCAAATAATTTTCCAATTGTTCGGGTTTTACTGTATGCTCAAATTCCTCTCCCGCTGCTATTTTACGGGCGACTTTCCGCAATATTTTGGCAATCACGCGATCCAATTCGCGCACTCCCGACTCACGTGTATAGTCATCTATCAATTTGGTGATGGCAGCTTTGGAAAATTTTAAATCTTTCTTGGCAATACCATGATATTCCAATTGTTTGGGAATAAGATAGCGAGCAGCTATTTCACATTTTTCTTCCAATATATAACCACTGACCTCTATCAGTTCCATTCTGTCCAACAAAGGTTTAGCTATTGTATTCAGATTGTTTGCCGTAGCGATAAACAACACTTTTGAAAGGTCGAAATCGACATCCAAAAAATTATCGTGAAATGCGCTGTTTTGTTCAGGATCAAGGACTTCCAACAGTGCGGAAGCAGGATCGCCCTGATAATCGGAACTGACCTTATCTATTTCGTCCAGAATAAAGACGGGATTGGAAGAACCTACTTTATTCAGATTTTGGATAATACGCCCCGGCATGGCACCAATATAGGTACGTCGATGTCCGCGAATTTCTGCCTCATCGTGCAAACCACCCAACGACATGCGGATGTATTTTCGATTCAACGTTTCGGCTATTGATTTACCCAACGATGTTTTTCCAACTCCCGGAGGTCCATAAAGACACAGAATCGGAGCCTTCAAATCGCCTTTCAACTTCAAAACGGCTAAATGCTCAATAATACGCTCTTTGACCTTTTCCATTCCAAAATGGTCACGATCAAGAATCTCCTGCGCCTTTTTGATATCAAAATTATCTTTCGTATATTCATTCCAAGGCAAACCGACAAACGTATCAAGATAGTTCATTTGTACCGGATAATCGGGCGAATGTGGATGTGTTCGTTCCAACTTTTTGACCTCTTTCTCAAAAATTCCGGCAACTTTTTTATCCCATTTTTTCTTTTTGGCTTTACTCCGCAATTCTTTTATATCGGCAGACGCATCATCACCCAACTCTTCCTGAATGGTTTTCATTTGCTGCTGCAAATAATATTCACGTTGCTGCTGATCGATATCCAAACGCGCTTTCGATTGTATAGACGCCTTTATTTCAAGCAATTGCGACTCGCGATTCAGCAAATCCAACAATTGATAACCGCGCTCCTTCACTTCGTCCACTTCCAGCAAACGCTCTTTATCATTGAGTTTAAGACCAAAATTGGCACAAATAAAATTTATCAACGACACCGGTTGATCGATATTGCGTACGGCAAACGAAGCCTCGTCGGGCATAGAACCGGAATTCTTTATAATCTTGAGTGCCAAATCTTTAATCGCCTCAAACAGAGCCGAGAAAATTTTGTCGTCTTCAGTCGGAATAATATCGTCCACAAAAGTAATTTTTGCCGACAATTCGGGACTTGCCGAAACCATCTGACTGATTTTTGCCCGTTTTTTACCATGAATAATGGCAGTAACAGAGCCATCGGGCATTTCGAGAATACGAATGACACTTGCCACCGTTCCTATTGCAAACAAATCCGCTTCGGTGGGATTTTCTACTTTATTGTCACGCTGCGTTGCCACAAAAATTTCCCGACCTTCTGCATTTGCTTCACGAATGGTTTTCAACGATTTTTTGCGACCGACAGAAACCGGCATAACCACAGTAGGGAACAAAACCATATTACGCAACGGTAATACCGGCATTTCGTCTCCCTCTTTTGCCATTGGTTCCATTTTGGCATCATCATCGGCAATCAAGGGTATGAAGCTGTTGTTTACCTCTTCCTCCTCCTGACCAAAAATATTTTTAATCTGTACTTCCATATAAATTCATAAATAGTGGAAAGCCACTAACAAATAGCGTGCCGACCTTGTCAGCCTGACATTTTGTCAATAATTCAATAATTTAAACATTCAACACTACACATTAAACATTCAACAATTCACCAATTAGCCAATTATTTACAGACTTACAGACTTACAAATTTACAAATTTACAAATTGAATCAACACTAAACATTAAACAGTTCACCGATTAGTCAATTCACCAATTAGCCAATTATTTACAGACTTACAAACTTACAAATTTACAAATTTACAAATTGAATCAACACTAAACATTAAAACAGTTCACCGATTAGTCAATTATTTCATTGTCCACGTTTGCCACGAATCGTTTACCTGCAACGACGGAACGACTGTCGGCGTTTGGCTCTTGCCATTTATCACAATACTTTTACGGGAAACCTCTGTTGAGATATAATTACTTAAATCACTATACGTTACATTTCCTTGCGTGTCTTGCAACTTTTTCAACAGAAAATAGGTAAACATACCGTGTCCCTGCTCTTTGTACGGATAAGCCGTTTGGTCGCCTGTAGCCGCACTGAAAACCACCATATTACCCTGCGGCGACCCGGCTTTTACTTTGATGGCGATACCACGCGCACTCGCCAACATATCGCCTTCGCGTTTGGCGCCACTAAAACAAGCATCCAACAGCACCGTTACCGATTTTGTAGGTAAGTTGCCCAATGTAGCATACAAATCGTCCAACTTGTAGCCGGTGGTTACATCTGTTCCGTAACCATCGACCGGCAAAAGATACGCCGTTTTCTGTGCCTCATCGGGAATACCGTGACCGGCATAGTAAAAAATCACTTTTGCTGTGCCATTGTAAGCACTGATAATATTTTTAAGCCAGTTCACTTCCGCTTTTATGTTATTCAGCGTAGCATCTTGTACAAAATACACATTATTGGCAGGTAAGCCCAATGTTTTCTGACAATATTCGGCAAAGATTTTCCCATCGTTTAGTGCAAATGGTACTTTTGCCTCTTTTTGATAATTTTCATTGGCAATAACCACCGCAAAGGTTGTGTCGTTTTTCGTTTGACTAAACGGTATGTTTTTATCCACATCACTCGTGAGCGAAGCAATTTGTATTTCGGTACGATTTTGCACTTTCTCGTCCACCACTATTTTATTGCTTGCCAATGTCTGGTTTAGCTGTAAATCAATGGTTTTACTCTCGGCATATTTGCCGTATTTCTCCGAAATGCGTACCTGTACAGGGATTTTTGTGGCTGCATAGTTGTTATTCACAATGAGCGAATAGACCAACGATTTTTTGTCGCCTGCCGCAAGCGTGGCATAATTGGTTAGAACATTACCCTCCGTCAAAAATACGCCGTTTGGAAGCGTTACTTCCACTTTCACATCTTCGGCTTTGCCATACTGTGTATTTTGCAGCAGCAACTGCAAATCGAACGGCTGTTTTTTGGCTAACACGCCCGAATTGGCACCTGTTACGGTGTAATCGACCACACGCAACAACGGTGCTTCGAAGGCTTTGGTGTTTACCGTCAGATATTGCGGATCGGTACCGAAACCGTTCGGCTCGTCTATCTGCACAGAAAAATTGACCGTGCCATTGGTAGTTGCCATACCGGCAGAAACGGGAATCTCCACTGTCTGCGTTTCGCCGACTTTAATAATCGGCAAAGTTTTATTGCCATAACGCAACCCTGCCGTTTCGCCCGTAGCCGTAATGTTTGCCACACAACCATAACCATCGCCCGTACCACTGTTTTTTACCTGTAAACGTATTTTACACGTTTCGTTGGCATCGATGGCATTGTTACCCGTTGATTCCACAAACTGCACCGAACCCGGAATAACACTCAAAATAGCGGGTTTCACTTCCTTACGAATATTAAGACTTCCCACCGTCGTAGTGGCAGTTTGTGCCACAACCGCTACAGCCGACATACCGGCTGCAAACAACATAAAAAAACGCATTTTTGTTTTCATAATTATATGTTTTTAAAATTATTATTTTTTGTTTTTCATCGTAGAGACGTTGCGCGCAACGTCTCTACAAATTATTTATCCGGCTGCCATGTACAGACGTTGCGCGCAACGTCTCTACCACGTGCCGCTTCGGCTACTGATATATGAAAAAAAATTATCTGCATATTCTATTTTATGTCAGCCTTTTCTAATACAGACGCGATTAATCGCGTCTCTACAAATTATTTATCCGACTGCCACATACAGACGTTGCGCGCAACGTCTCTACCACGTGCCACATCGGCTACTGATATATGAAAAAAATTATCTGCATATTCTATTTTATGTCAGCCTTTTCTAATACAGACGCGATTAATCGCGTCTCTACAACAAATTACCAGCCGACTGCCACATACAGACGTTGCACGCAACGTCTCTACCACGTGCCGCTTCGGCTGCTGATATATGAAAAAAAATTATCTGCATATTCTATTTTTTTATGTCAGCCTTTTCTAATACAGACGCGATTAATCGCGTCTCTACTACAAATTACCAGCCGGCTGCCATGTACAGACGTTGCGCGCAACGTCTCTACCACGTGCCGCTTCGGCTGCTGATATATGAAAAAAAATTATCTGCATATTCTATTTTATGTCAGCCTTTTCTAATACAGACGCGATTAATCGCGTCTCTACAACAAATTACCAGCCGACTGCCACATACAGACGTTGCACGCAACGTCTCT
>JAQUTW010000038.1 GCA_028694215.1 Paludibacteraceae bacterium
TAAACATATTAGCATTGGTTCCAGACAATGCCAAACTTACATTGGCGGTTAGATTGGAACCTCCAACGGTAATCGTTTTTTGCTGAGTAGCATTTATCTGAGCCGTAAAACTTTGACTTCCGCTTGGACTCAATGTAATCGTTGGAGTGGTGGACTCTTCTAAATTATAAGTTGGAACTGTTCCATTCTTGAAATAAGCAATTCCTTGATTATGAATTAACACCCACATCTCTACTCCTGATGTGCCATTAACTGCAACAGCAACACTGCTTGAGAAAGAAGTATTACGCGTTGTGCCAAGTCCTGCGCTTGGATAAGCTCCAATACTATCCGCACTTGCCCATCCTTCTGTGGCATCAAGTAAAGTCACACGTCCCAATGTCAGTCTTCCTGCTGCAGTAGATGCCGGTTTATAAGTGGTTGCCAATCCATACTGCGTTCCTTTAAATGTAAAGGCTTTAAATTCGTTGCCGGCACAATCATTGGAAAGTGCTGCCGGATTCAAAGTATGTGTAGCCACACCATCAGATCCACATAATGTTGGGTAATAATTTTGCCCTATTGCCCAAAATTTATCGGTTCCAGAAGGCAATACGCGTGGCGAAAGACCTAAAACGATACCTGTTCCATCGTCAGTAGTCAAAGGAAGTGACGTAGGAGTAGTCGCACAAACACCATTCGTAATAGAATAAGTTAACACTTTGTTGGCAGTAGATGTTCCACCTGCGGCAAAATACAATGTTCCAGTGGTTAAATTTCCATCCAAGTCAATGCAATCACCAATACGATCCATACCACCATATGAAGTAGTATTCAGCAATACCCGAGGTTGTGCATTATCATTGTCCCAAACATAAACTTTAAGAGGAGTACTATTTGCCGAAGTCGCAATATTGCTGGCAACAATTTTACCTCCAATATATTTACAATCCACTACCTTCAATGCGCCACCTTCAACGCCTGTCATATTTAAATCTTTAATTTTGGCACCCGTTTGTGCATTGATAACATGAATTACCCCGTCACTCGGATTGACAACATATAGTTTGCCACCGCCAAAATCCATATTACGCAATTTTGTTTTATCGGTTGCCCAAGAAGGCGTATTAGCTGTTGATTTTTCACTGTAATTCCAAACTTGTGTAAAAGTAAGTGGAGGATTGACTGCTGTACCAGAAGCAGTGATGGTAATCTTATACGAACCACTTGTACATACAATAGAATTGTTATGTGTTCCGGCTGCTGTCGGAGTGTATTTCACGGTCAGTGTACCACCTGTTTTTGCCAACGATGTTGGAGAAACCGTGTACATACTATTACCGGAAGTTACCGTAATATTACTTGACAATCCCGTACCTGTAATGGTAACTGTTTTTGTACTAGAATTTCCAATGGTAACAGAGCCCATGTTTACAGAATAAGAAGAAGCCGTGATTCCTGAATTAGAACCTTCCACCATATCAAATTTCTTCAAAGTTGAAGTTTTAACGGCAACTGTTACAGAGGTCGTTTGAGTAGTATAACCACTTTTACTAACCTCAAGCGTATAAGTACCTGCTGCTACATCAAAGAAACCATAAAACCCATTACAATTGTTATCTGTTGTCATGGTAGCAACTTGCGTTCCACTTGAATTTTTCAAGACTACTTTTACACCGTTTAATGCCAATTTTGCATCGCGGTTACGAGTGGTATAGCTTGTGTAACCACATGTTTTAGTAACATCACGAATATCACCAATAATACATCCTTTCAAAGTACCTGTGATTCCAGGGGATGCAATATAAGCCCGTGCCATTTGCCAAGCCAGATATTTGTTGTAAACATCACTTTTCATGCGCAAAGCTTCCGGACGATAGTCATGGAACCATGATTCCGTTAAATATCCCGGACGCGTATTGGTACGCAAAACACCATAATTCCAACCATTCCAAGCATAATCATTTCCTGCACGAGGAGTACTATAAGTAACATCGGTCAATTTATTGTTATCCTGCCATACTGCCGCCTGATAAGCCATATTTTTACTTGGCGAAATTGCTTCTGTAGAATTTGAAGACTGAGTGCCTTTATAAAAAGCAATAATATAATTGGCACTGGCATTAGCTCCATTGCTATGCAACGAATTGAAATAACCTCCATAACTATTGGCATTGGCAGCAATGGTAGATAACGCTAAATCATCGGACGAAGTATTTGTAGTACGCGACAATTTATAAGAATGCCCCATTCCCTGCAAAATAGCTCCAAGAGCCTTTCCTCTTACCAAATTGCCATCTGATTCATAAAAGATGTCCACCCCTAACGGTAGCGGAGTCGGACGGTCATTGGAATCATGTCCGCCATGTCCAGGATTAAGATAGAAACTGGAAGCGTTAAGATTAACGACTGACACCAGACAAAGAACTGTAAGAAATAATGATTTTTTCATGGCTGATTATTTTTGTTTTAAGGTCATTATATAAATTTTCCCCTCTAATGTATGATAGGCTACTTGTGTGCCATCAGGTGAAACAGACGGGAACATCTTAATTTCATTTACCCCGCTTGTTAATTGTTGGAATTTCTTGCCTTGAGCATCAGAAACTACAATATCCGATGAAGTATGAACATAACCATCGTCCATATCCTGCATTCCGACAACATAGTCATTGCCCATCCAAACCGGAGCACGAAAATCGCCTAATAAAATCACATTAGAACCATCTAAATTACAAACATAAGTTTTGTTTTTGGTTGAAAACAAAACTTTTGTCTGGTCGGGAGAAAGGCTCGTCCATACATACTGATTTTCCGTTTCACTTGGGAAAGGATCTACCTCCGTACGTACACCATTTCTGTAAAGTACCATTCTCAAATCTTCTTCAGTAATCATCAACTCATTACCCGTAGATTTGGTTATTACTTTATCCGTGAAACGTTTGGCAATTTTCTTTCCTTCAACATAAACAGTAGCCTGTCCGTTGCGTACATTAAATTTATTGAAATGTCCAACCTCTTCGGTAAGAGCTTTGGCTGCTTTAGTTGGAATATCTAATGTAAACAATTGCTCTTTTTGCGTGTCATGGTTATTTTTACGGCAAACGATAGTATTTGCATCTCCAAACTCGTATTTGTAGCCGGCACCCTGCATATCGGTTAAATGACGATACTTAAAATTGTCTAACGCGACAATGCCTAATCCGTTATAAGCCTCATCAGACACAACCAAAGATGTGCCATCAGGAGTAAACACCGGATGATAAATAGCTCTCTCGTTTCCCATTTGAAGTTGTTTTACAGACACAACCTCAAACATTTGTGCATTTACACTTAAGCAAATGCCAACAGCAAATAAAATTAATAGCTTCTTCATGATAATTAAATTATTTAATAAATTGGTTAAAGAATCGGCGCGAATATACAATATTTTTTTTATATTGACAAAATAATATATAAAATTGACACAAAAAGTAACTTTTTAATTAATATGGCAATTGTTACCTAATGATAATTTTACCAACTTTTACTACATTCTTTTTATCTTGTACAATTACCAAATAAATGCCTTGCAAACCTGAAACCGACATCTCGTTTTGGTTATCAACCACACGAATCTTTTGTCCCGTCAAAGTATAAAGTTCAATTTTTTGAACATCATCATCAACATATAAGCATTCACTATTATTAGAAATCACAAGATTATCGTTGGATAAATAGTGTTCTATAGTGCCGGTTTCAAATCCCGGATTAGGTGCTATCGGATTCCATGTAGGAGTTGTACCATATTTAAAATAAGCAACGCCCTGATTGTGAACCAATACCCACATTTCCACACCCGATGTACCATTTACGGCAACAGCCACACTTGAAGAAAATGTAGTATTGCGCGTTGTGCCCAATCCTGCACTCGGATATTCTCCTATCTTTTCGGCCGCCGACCAACCATTAGTTGCATCAAACAATGCGACACGACCTGCTGTTATTGTGGGAGTTCCCGCATTATAAGTCGTTGCGACCCCATAATTTACACCATTAAATGAGAAAGCCTTAAACGCATTTCCGGAACAAACAGACCCTACAGCAGCCGCATTCAAAGTTGCAATCAAAGTACCATTGGCATCAAACAAAGACGGATAATAATTAGCACCGTTACACCACCATTTACCATCTGCATTTGGCTGTACACGTGGCGAAAAACCAAATTTCATTCCCTCACCACTTGCATTGAGCATCGTTTTAGTTGTCGGAGATGTTGAACATACACCATTAGTTATTTGATAGCAAATCACTTTGTTATTTTCCGTAGTGCTGCCTCCTGCAAAATAGAGTACTCCATTTGTCAAATTACCTTGCACACTGATACAATCTCCGATACGACTAACTCCACCAAAATCGGTAGTACTAAGCAACACCCGCGGGTGTGCATTGTCATTGTCCCACACATACACTTTCAACGGTGTAGCAGTACTTGTAGTTACATTACAAGCTACAATTTTACTACTTATCACTTTACAATCAACAAGATTTATCGCGCCACCCGAAATGCCTTGCGAACTAAGATCGCCAAGAGTTGCTCCGGTCTGTGCATTTACAACGGTAATTTTGCCACCATTAGTAACCACATAAAGTTTCCCCGCCGAATAATCCATATTACGAATGGTAGAAAAATCAGTTGCCCAATCTTTTTTATTGCCGGATGTTTCACTATAATTCCAAACCTGCGTAAAAGCCAACGGCGCATTTTTAGCAGTTCCGGAAACAGAAACCGTTACATTGCTTGCTCCCGAACTTTTGACGGTAATAGTAGCCGAATGTGCACCGGCTGTCGTCGGTGTATATTTAACAGTTACCGTACCGCCCGCCATCGGCAACGAAGTGGGAGAAACCGTAAACAAACTATTGTTGGATGATACCCCAATAGTGGTAGTGATAGCACTGCCGGTTACAGTAAAAGTTTGAGTGACAGTTGAGCCGACAGTGGTTGACATTGTCAATGATGCCGTACTAACAGATAATGTAGGGTCTGCAACTGTTGCCTGCACTTCGGCCATAAATGATTTTATCTTAGAAGCATAATCAGTTTGACCGTTTGCCCATTTTAATCCCATAGCATCTATGGTTGTAGCACAACCTAAAAGATATGCAAAATGTTTAGGATCCGGCGACCCCGAACGCGGATAACCATTAGCACCCGCATACAAAGCAAGATGATCTATATGTGCTTCTATTCCCAAATTCCACGTAGCGAATTGCGCCCACGTACCATCAGAATTTTTCAGACCACACGTATTTTTATAACTTTCTTTCACCTGCCCACCATAAGCCCCATAAAGCGTTTCATAAGCATATTGTACATATACCAAACACGGATTAACACCTACTTTTTTAGCATAAGAATAAACATAGTCCGCATTGGCAAGAAAAGTTGCTGTGGTATAACTGCTTTTATTTTTAGCCCATTTTTTCATTTGCGAAAGCGTACAAGTTGGCGAACAAAGAATATTATTATTTACGGCTGTTGTGCTTTGCTCTTCTGCTGAAATACCTTCCAAAATTCCGAGTAATAAAACTACAATTACAATTGTGTTTTTCATAATATAATTACAATATAATAAAATTATTTAATAACTAAAATAAAATATCTTGCAAAGATAATAAAAATATTAAGCATAAAAAAAATTATACTATAAATATTGTAAATGTATATTTTTATACTTATTAGAACGTGTTTTTTTTAAGTTAGTTTAATCATACCATATAAACAATTATCTCGCCGTTAAAAAAAACAAGCTGCCGGAGAAACATAATCAACTCCAATAGTGTTTTCTACTGAAATAGCTTTATTTATTATTGATTTTAAGAATGTATATATATAGCAAAAAACACAATTGCTACCAAAAATATCTCTTCTTTTTAGTCCGCATTATGGATAAATATTGTACTTTTGTCATCATCAATTATTTTATAATCTTATTGTCATGAAAATTTTTAAATTTGGCGGCGCATCAGTAAAATCGGCAGACGGAGTCCGCAATCTGCAAAAAATCGTCAAAGACAACCACAACGAAAAATTGGTAATTGTAGTTTCTGCCATGGGCAAAATGACCAACGCTTTAGAAAAAGTTACCAACAGTTTTTTTGAACGCAAAGCAGATATGACCGCCAATTTGCAAACCGTTATCAATTTTCATAAAGAAATTATCGATGCACTATTCGAAGATAAAACAATCATAGACAATCGATTGACAAAACTTTACGACGACCTGAACGAAATTTTGCAACAAAAACCTTCGCTTAGTTATGATTACGAATACGATCGTATTGTGTCTTTTGGTGAACTGATTTCGACTTCCATAGTGGCAACTTATCTGCAACAAGAGAATCCTGCCATACAATTTGTAGACATTCGGGCAGGGCTGAAAACAGACGATAATTATCGCGAAGGAAACGTAGATATGAAACTTTCGGAACAACTCTGCGCCCCTCTTTTCAGTCAACCGGACAAAAATATCTTTATCACCCAAGGATTTATTGCCGGAACGATTACCAATCAAACAACCACATTGGGACGTGAAGGTTCCGACTACACTGCTGCCATTTTAGCCAATTTGCTACATGCCGAAAGCGTTACCATATGGAAAGACGTACCAGGCGTAATGACCGCAGATCCCAAACGTTACAAGGAAGTTCAAATTATACCAAAATTATCATACAAAGAAGCTATTGAACTTTCATATTGCGGGGCAAGTGTTATCCATCCGAAAACTGTAAAACCTCTGCAAAATAAGAAAATTCCTTTATTTGTAAAATCATTTTTAGAACCGGAAAAAGCAGGTTCCGTTATCAACGAGTATTCTTATAAACTGGATTTGCCACCCATATATATTAACAAAAACAATCAAGTACTTTTAACACTTACGCCACGCGATTTCTCGTTTATTGCAGAAGAAAAGCTCAGTAAAATTTTTGGCGTATTGGCAAGCTATCGCCTGAAAGTCAGTCTGATGCAAACGTCAGCCATCAGTTTCTCTTTTTGTATGGACTATAACGCCATGAACTTTCAGCAATTAGTACAAGAATTCAAAAATGATTTTGAAGTACTTTACAATACCGACGTTGAACTCATTACCATTCGCCATCATACTAAAGAAATTATTGAAAAATTGGTTGGAGAAAAAACGGTTTTTGTAGAACAGCGAAATCGATTAACGGCGCGTTTTGTAGTAAGCGAATAGCCATGGACAACTCATTCATTCTCTCATTTTTAAGTGATTTAGCAGAACACAACAACCGCACATGGTTCGCTCTTAACAAGGGCAGATACCTCAATGCGGTTGATTTATTTACCAAAGAAGTAGCGGATTTTATTGTACATATTGCTCAGTTTGACAACAATGTACAATATTTACGACCAAAAGATTGTATTTTTCGCATCTATCGCGATATACGATTTTCACCTGACAAATCGCCCTATAAACGACATTTTGGAGCTTATATAGCCCCCAAAGGAGGTCGTAGAAGTTCGTTTGGAGGCTATTATTTACACATAGAGCCGGGAAACAGTGTTTTGTGCGGAGGCATCTTTTGTCCCGACAAAACTCATTTAAGAATGCTCAGAACAGCCGTTGATGAAAACTTTAACGAATTCCGACATATTATTGAAAATCGGAATTTTACCAAACAATTTGACGGCATTTATTCGCCCGAAGTCTTACAACGCATTCCTGTCGGTTTCAGTTCCGAATCTCCTGCTACCGAATATCTGAAAAATAAACATTTTTCTATCGCCCATTATTTAAGCGACGATGAAATGTGTAAAGCTGATTTTTTCGAAACAACATTAGAAATTTTCCATTCCATGAAACCGTTCAACGATTTCTGCAATGAGGCATTAGAATTATAATCGGTCACAATGGATAATTCTGCCTCCAAAACAATTTATCACAATATCCTTAAACAATATTGGGGATACGATGATTTTCGTCCATTGCAGTTGGATATCATAAAATCCATCGGAAGTGGCAAAGATACACTCGGTTTAATGCCAACAGGCGGAGGCAAATCCATCACCTTTCAGGTGCCCACACTGGCAATGAATGGCATTTGCATTGTAATAACACCACTTATTGCCTTAATGAAAGATCAGGTGGAGAATCTCCGACAAAAAGGGATTAAGGCAACTGCTATTTATTCAGGGATGCAACAATCCGACATTTTAACAGCCTTAGACAATTGCGAATTGGGCGATTATAAATTTCTATACGTATCACCCGAACGGCTCGGCACCGATTTATTTTTGAAGCGTCTGAAATTTCTGAAAATTTGTATGATTGCGGTGGATGAGTCGCACTGTATATCACAATGGGGCTATGATTTTCGCCCTGCTTATCTCAAAATAGCAGAAATACGCAAATTTATTCCACAAGTACCGATTTTGGCACTTACCGCCACTGCCACGCCGGAAGTTGCCGACGATATTCAGAAACGTTTGTTGTTTAAAGAAAATAATCTCTTACAAAAAAGTTTTGAACGAAAAAATCTCGTTTATGTAGTACGAGAAACTGAAGATAAATTATCACAACTACTCAATATCCTCAAAAAAGTCAGTGGCACATCGGTAGTTTATGTACGTAGTCGCAAGAAAACCAAAGAAATATCTGATTTTCTCACTGACAACCATATACCATCGGATTATTTTCATGCAGGACTTGACAACACAGAAAAGGACAAAAAACAAGCTGCATGGAAAAACGGCACTTGCAGAGTTATTGTGGCTACAAATGCTTTCGGTATGGGCATTGATAAAGCAGATGTCCGTTCGGTTATTCACATGGATTTACCCGATTCATTAGAAGCCTATTTTCAAGAAGCGGGTCGTGCCGGAAGAGATGAAAAACGAGCCTATGCGGTACTGCTATATAACAATACCGACAAAACAAAATTACAAAAACGCATTGCCGATACATTTCCGGAACCTGAACGCATTAAAAATGTTTATCAGGCACTTGGCAATTTCTTTCAATTAGGTGTACAGTCCGGATTAGATTTAGTATTTCCTTTTAATTTACAGTATTTTTGCCTTACTTTTCATTTTCCGATAACGCCAACTTACAACGCCTTAAAGATTTTAGAATTAGCCGGTTACATAGAATTAACAGAAGAATTGGATAATCCGTCAAAATTGATGTTTACTGTTGATAAAAACGAGTTGTATAACCTGAGAAGTAAGGACCCCGACATTGACCAACTAATAGAAGTGATATTGCGCTCATACACAGGCGTTTTTGCAGATATGATACATATCAATGAAGAGATTATTGCACAACGGCTCAATACTACCAGAGAACATGTTTACGACCAACTGACAACGTTAAGCAAATTACACATAATCAATTATATTCCGTTTAAAAAAACGCCTTTCCTCATTTATAAAATAGAACGAGAATTTACCGAAAAAATCGTATTGCCGGACACCATTTACAAAACGCGCAAAGAACGTTATATCGGACGCATAAACAAAGTTTTGGAATATGCTACAGCCACAAATATATGCCGTAGCCAAATACTTCTCAACTATTTTGGGCAGAAAAATAATAAACCGTGTGGTCAATGTGACATTTGTTTAGCCCACAAAGCAAATAAAATAACAACGCAGGCTTTCAACCAACTAACTAACACAATTTGTTGTACTTTACAAAAGAATCCTCAATCCATCAAACAACTCGTCAGTCAAATAAATGGCAAAGAAGATAAAATTACACAAGCTGTCAGAATATTGCTCGACGAAGGAAAAATTAAACAAAATGAACAGATGCTGCTGGAGTTGAACAGCAAAAAAAATCAAGGGACAGGATCGTAACCGCTTCCACCCCACGGATGACATCTTAACAATCGTCTTATGGTCAAATATAAACCTTTCAACGGTCCATATTTTTTTATAGCCTCAATGGCATATTGTGAACACGTCGGTGTATATCGACACGAACTTGGAAATAATGGCGAAATAGAATACTGATAAAAACGAATGGGAATCAGTAAAATATATGTAAAAAACTTTTTCACGACAAACGTTCCTCTATTTTTCCCATGATTTTTCCCATAAGACGAAATGTATTAGAAAAGGTTGGCTTCTCGGCATTAACCACCACCAAAGCAACATGCAACGAATATGTTTTTGCATCAACCATTTTTAACAAGGTTTTATTCTGTAAACGATAAGTTTCTCTCAACAAACGTTTATATCTATTTCTATCCACCGCATGTTTAAAGTACTTTTTAGGAACGCTTATTAAAACCTTCACAGGTTCATTACATTTTGGCACTTGAGCAACTATGATGCGCACAGGAAAAACAACAAAAGAATCACCACCCGTAAAAAGCTGATTAATAGTCATTGCACCGATTAAGTGTTGTGACTTAGGAAAACTATGTGCTTTGATAAACTTCATTACAATAAAATAATCCCAAAAGTATCATTTTTTCTGAAACAATTGGGATTAATTTAAAAATTTATTGATCGTTTCCGATGATTATTTTTTTGCAGCCTTATGATTTTCTTTGATAAAAGCATCTAAGGCCAAAGCCATTGAAGAAAATTCGGGAGTAGGAACAGGCAAATCAAGCCTTAATCCTGCATCGCGAACTGCCTGAGCCGTTGTATTCCCAAAACAGCCTATTTGAATTTCCCCTTGCTGAAAATCAGGAAAATTTTTCATTAACGACGCCACTCCCTGCGGACTAAAAAAGAGCAGCATATCATAATTAAATTCCTCCTCGCTCGTAAAGTCATTACTTACTGTGCGATACATCAGACCTACTTGAAAATTCAATTTATTTTTTTTCAACAAATCAATAATTTCTTCATTATGATTATCGGAAAGCACTACCAAGTAAAATTCTGCGTTATGCTTACACATAACCGTTATTAAATCCGGCAATTTCCCTGATGCCGCATAAAACACCTTACGTTTACGGAATTGAATATATTTTTGGAGGTAAAAAGCGACTGATTCGGAAATACAAAAATACTTCATATCTTCAGGTACGTTTACACGCAACTCTTTACACAACCTAAAAAAATGATCTATACCTGTACGAGATGTAAAAGTAATGGCCGTATGGTCTAAAATATTAATTCGTTGATGACGAAATTCAGATGCTTCGATAGGGTCAACTTTAATAAAAGGTCGAAAATCAATTTTAACACCGTACTTTTCAACCAATTCATAATAGGGAGATTTCCCTGTTTCCGGCTTCGGTTGAGAAACCAATATCTTTTTAATTTTCACGTACTTGCAGGTTTTAATTATACAAATTCAAATAAAAAAACACCAACTTTCGCAACAATAAAATGGGTATTATTTCCAGCCCGCAAAGGTACAAAAAAATATAGAATAAATCATTCATCTGCTTGAAAAAAATCTGAAACAGTTTTAGAATAACACAAAATGCCCATAAACAGATGATTATGCACATAAGCGACAAAACTACGGTCATCCATGCCGGTGGTGCATATACAGCCAACAGCAACAAAGGATATAATGCCATTCCAAAGAAAACAAAAAGCGTCAAATAAGCATTTTGGAAAATTTCCATAGCTTTATCGGAAGACAATGTGGCATCCCAAATTTTAAACGTTAAACACTTAAACAACAACCATACGGGTACTGCTCCAAAAAACAGCCAGCACCGAGATGCATTAAATGATACCCCGCAAAAATGCCGTTCAAACAATATAAAAAAGCCCGAAACAGTAACAAAAGCAACGAAATAAACAGATAACTTAAGAATAAAACTATTAACGGAAGAATCGCCACACACACCAACACGTTTATCTCCGGAAACAAAGATTATTTTTATTACATCTTGAAAATAGTGCGGACGATATGACCAAAACAAACAAATAACAACAAATGACACCAACAACAACAATGTTACAACCGAACTTTGAGAAAAGTCGGTAATACGCTTTACTTCAGGCATCAGCTGAAGTATAGTATTCTGGCACGACAATAAATTCATATTAAACTGCTGCTATTTTTCTATAAGTTGTATCCCACTTCTCTGCATTAAGCACTGCGGGCAAAATCTGTTCCGGTGCATCTACTGTTTCCCACATATTTAGGTGTTGAGACCTCATAAACTGTTGCAGAACAGTCTTGTGTAAATATGCCAAAATATCATCATAAAAACCATTGGTATTTAATAATACTATTGGTTTGTCAAATAATCCGAGTTGTTTCCACGTCAAGACTTCAAAAAATTCCTCCATTGTACCAATGCCACCCGGCAACGCTATAACAGCATCTGCACTGTCGAGCATCATTTTTTTTCGCTGATGCATGGTTTCCACCACAATTAAATCGGACAATTTTTCATGATGCCAGCCCATATCGCACATAAATTTCGGAATTACACCAACAGCTTTCCCACCATTGTTAATGACAGCATCCGAAACAGCTCCCATCAAGCCAATACCTCCCCCACCATTATAACAAACAATATCATTTTTCGCCAAGATTAAACCCAATTGACGTGCCGCCTCAAAGTAACAGGCATCAATTTGAGTACTTGAAGCACAATAAACCGCTACAGAATGTATCATTCCTTTTTTTTGCAAAATTACATTTTTTTCATCGAAAAGCATTGCACAAAACAAAAAAAACTGCTATCTTTGCAGCCGCTTCGATGGAAGCATTATTCACAATGCGAAAATAGCTCAGTTGGTAGAGCACAACCTTGCCAAGGTTGGGGTCGCGGGTTCGAGTCCCGTTTTTCGCTCACAAAAGTCGCAAGACGCCCAGGTGGTGGAATGGTAGACACGAAGGACTTAAAATCCTTTGACCATTGCGGTTGTGCGGGTTCAAGTCCCGCTCTGGGTACGAAAAAGGCAGGAAAAACCTGCCTTTTTCGTTTCTTTATAATTACAACTTAAACGGTAACCATCGAGATAATGTCGCCAACTAAAATGCGGGTATCAGCCATAGGAGTAATCAGCGAACCATCCATTCGCTGTATAGCTACAACCAACGTTTTTTCATTATCAAAATGTACACTGCTAATGGTTTTCCCGACAAAAGGCGAATCTACACTTACCGATAAATTGGAAAGATGAATTTCCTTAGATTTTACTTCTTTATAGCTATCTGACGAGCCATCCACCATACGTTGAAATTTTGACAACTGTTCGTCTGTTCCTACTGCCACAATCTCATCAAAAGGCATCAATTGGTCACGAGCCGACGGCAAATAAATCTTATTATCGCCACGCTCTATGCTGACAATACTGACACCAAACTCCTTACGCAAATCAATTTTATAGAAATACCGACCTACCAAAGAGCTATTTGGCGATACTTCGAAAGTTCCAAGATGCACATTATAAATAAGTTTATCGCGCACTATCTGTTTTGAGGCATCTTTTGCATTCAAATTCTCCTTAAAAGTTAACTCAATACGAGAAACCATTTTCGAGATTTGTTTAGAAAACCCAACCAATGCCACTAAGCCAAAAATGGCTGTAAGGATAATACCAAGCCACCATGAAGTATAATGTATAAAAATGATGCCCACAAAAATTAACGATACTGCTATTCTGAAAATCCATACAGCAAACAACGGTGCACGTTTAAAATCGGGTGAAGCCAAAAGTTCGGCAGTAAGCGGTTTATTGACACGTCGAAATGCCAACGAAAATAAAATAGGCGACAAGACCACCAGCAACAAGACCACTTCAACCAACAAATTATACGGTTCCGGCAAATATTTATCGAACAAGGGCGATGCATAATTATAATACAAAGGCAACACACCTGCCAAAATAATAACGTGCAACACTATATCCACAAGATGCTCCTTCAACAATTTTTTCCAACCGGATGGTTGTGGATTATTCATTTTTGTATTACTCAAATTATCAATAAAATAACGGACTTTTAGAGGCAAATGTTTATCTAAAAAACCATAAGCCGAATCGGCCGACCTCATGATAAACGGAGTAGTAAATGTAGTAATAACAGAAACCGCCACCGCTATTGGATATAAAAATTCATCTGTAGCATTTAATGAAACTCCCAATGTGGCAATAATAAAAGCAAATTCTCCAATCTGTCCCAAACTAAATGCCGATTTGAGTGCCATATTCAATGGCTGACCGGAAATTAAAATTCCACTTGTGGCAAAAAAGATTTGTCCAACAATAACTAAAAGCGTAATGACCAAAATCGGCCACCAATACATACCAAGCATCTCTACTTTAATCATCATTCCCACAGAAACAAAAAAGATTGCGCCAAACAGGTTTTTTACAGGACGAGTGATACGTTCTATGCGTTCGCCTTCAACCGTCTCTGCCAAAATAGATCCCATAACAAAAGCCCCCAAGGCTGCAGAAAAGCCTGCAACATCTGCCATAACAACCATTCCAAGACATAAAGCCAATGCCACAATCAGCAATGTTTCATCATTGAGAAAGCGCCGCACCTTACGCAAAAAAATAGGGATAAAATACAAGCCAATCACAAACCAGATAACCAAAAAAGCAACTAAATTAAAGATTGTTTCAAACAATACATTTGTTTCGATATGTGCCGAAGAAGCCAAAGAATTGAGTAACACAAGCATCACTATGGCAAACAAATCTTCGACAATAAGAATACCAAACACTTGTGTGGTAAATTGCTGGCTTTTTAAACCAAAATCATCAAATGCTTTAATAATAATGGTTGTAGATGACATGGAAAGCATAGCACCAAGAAAAATGCACGTCATAGGTTTCCAACCAAACATTAAACCTACCAAGAAGCCGGAAACCATCATTCCAATAATAATGACGGATGCCGAAATAACTGCCGAGCCTCCTACCTTCAGTAATTTTTTAAAACTGAACTCCAATCCTAAAGTAAACAACAAAAAAACTATACCTATTTCACTCCAAATTGCAATATTCTCTGTATCCATAATCGTAAAAATACGATTAAAATTGGCAGCCAAAATACCAGCCACAATATACCCAAGCACAACCGGTTGTTTGAGCCATTTGAACAGTAACGAGATAATGCCTGCCAAGCCCAGAATAAGTGCTAAATCGGATATGAGCGAATGAAGTTCCATCTAAAATTTAAAAAGCAGAAGGTTTCAACTTTAAGCCACACGTTTCATCCAGTCCAAAAATCAAGTTCATATTTTGAACAGCCTGACCGGAAGCTCCCTTTACCAAATTATCAATACATGAAATAATCAGCAATTTCTGTTCGTGCTTTTCCACATAAATTAAACATTTGTTGGTATTGACTACCTGTTTTAAATTGGGGTTTTCGGCAGTGATAACAACAAACGGATGTGCTTCATAATAAGCACGATACAAATATTCTGCCTCATTTTGCGACAAATCGCAATTTAAATAACTCATGGCAAAAATGCCGCGTGCAAAATCTCCACGTACAGGTACAAATTCAATATCCATCGGACTATTGGGCTGCAACTGCAAAAGCGATTGACGTATTTCTGCCAAATGTTGATGAGTAAAAGGTTTATAAACTGATATATTATTATTTCTCCAACTAAAATGTGAAGTTGCAGAAGGTTTTTGACCGGCTCCGGTAGAACCCGTAATGGCATTCGTATGTACTTCACTCTTTATCAGTCCTGCTTTTGCCAAAGGTAAAAGTCCCAGTTGAATAGCCGTGGCAAAACAACCCGGATTAGCTATAAAAGAAGCCTTTTTAATAGCATCTCTATTCAATTCGGGCAAACCGTAAACAAATTTATTATCGGCACATTTTGCTCTAAAATCCATTGACAAATCAATAATTTTGAGCGATGGCGGAAGCACTTGAGTTTCCAGAAACTTTTTTGTATCACCGTGTCCCAAACAACAAAAAAGCACATCAATATCAGTAAAGTTCAAATCGGATGTAAACCTAATATCCGTTTCTCCAATTAGGTCGGTATGTACGTCCGACAATTTATTACCGGCGTTACTGCCACTGTGAACAAAACGAATATCAACTTCCGGATGATTCAGTGCAATACGTAATAATTCTCCTGCCGTATAACCGGCACCTCCTACAATTCCTACTTTTACCATTATAGTTGTGTTTATATTTAATCTTTCAATAGATTCGGACGTAATTTTTTTGTACGTTCCAACGATTGTTCCAACTGCCACTCGTTTATTTTTTTCTCATTACCCGACAATAAAATATCCGGCACTTTCCATCCATTAAATTCGGCAGGACGCGTATAAACCGGTGGTGCCAACAAATTATCCTGAAAAGAATCGGAAAGTGCTGACTGCTCGTCACCGATTGCCCCCGGAAGTAAACGCACAATAGCATCAGTCATTATTGCAGCGGGCATTTCGCCACCTGTCAATACATAATCGCCAATAGAAAGTTCTTTGGTTATCAAATGCTCACGCACACGGTGATCGATACCTTTATAATGTCCACACAAAATCAACAAATTTTCTTTGAGCGACAAAGAGTTGGCTTCTTTCTGAGAAAACAATTCTCCATCGGGCGAAGTAAAAATAATTTCATCATAATTGCGCTCACTTTTCAACTGATTGATAGCTGCATAAATAGGTTCTATCTGCATAACCATTCCCGCTTCGCCACCAAACGGATAATCATCTACACGATGATGCCGCTTATCGGTAGAAAAATCGCGCAAGTTCTGCACGTGTATTTCTACCAAATGTTTATCGATTGCCCGTTTAATAATTGAACAGGAAAAAGGGCTTTCCAACAACTCAGGCAAAACGGTTATGATATCAATTCGCATCATATTTTTTTAAATTTCTACTCTTTAAGTTTGATAAGATTAAAACAAAAATCGTCGCCCACCAACTGTAAATAGTCATAATTATCGGCTATTTTGCGAATAACTCCAACACGCAAATAATCGGTCTGATTACTTTGCTGTATATACAGAACAGAATCCTGTTTAATTTTATACTTAAACTGGTTGATTTTGTCAACATCAAAATCCGCATAATTCGATAACATCATCATTGCCACACTATTGGCTTCTATTACACCTTGACCATTTTCGTAAAAGTTTATTTTAAAATCTATCGTCTCCAACAATGTAGAAGCAAGACTTTTCCCAAACTCCATTACCTCCTTATTTTCATCATTGATATGTTCATCGGCAGCAGCATTCAACATTGGTTGCATATCCACATCGTATTTACCTGCCAATTGTTTACTATCAACCGTACCATTTGAAGCACAAGCAGTTAATAAAACTGTTACAAAAAAACCATAAATCAATTTACGTCCCATAATTTCTACTTTGATAAAAAACGGTTATTTATTTTTACTTTTTGCACACACTCCATTCAGAAAATACTTTAAAGGCAGCAAGCGTGACGTAGCTTTTTTATAAACCAAATATTCATTGCCAAAATCTTGTTCCAATCGTTTTTCTTCAAAATGAACCTGCACCAGCAAAATGGCAATAAACACAATGGGCACTATAAATGCCCTCCACGACTCCAGCCAAACGCCAATACCCACATAAAAAACAAGTGTTCCAAACAACATCGGATTACGGCAGAAGCGATAAGGACCATCTGTCATTAAATGTTGTGTACGCGGTGCTATTTCATGATTAAAAGCATCGGCAGGATTGCCTTTACCAACCTTTTTCATATAAATAATAGTCCATAAAGCAACACACAAACCACCAACCACTAAAAACAATGCCAAAACAAGAATCCATGTTCGTGGAACAAACAGATTGTCCCTTCCAAAAACAACCCACATAATACTCGGAATCAAGCAAATAAATAACATGAATCCGGCAACATAACCCACTATGTTTTTAAACTGTTTCATAACGTATTATTCCTTTTCCACCTTCACTTTCACCATAAAGTCTTCAAAATCCAATTCTGTAGCATTGGTAAGAGCATCAACGAGCGTGAGCGAGTTGGCTAAAACCTGCGTGGAGATATAGGCTTTGTAGGTTTCTACGGCGGCGTTTATTTCGTCCTGCTTTTCAATCTGAATCGCAATTTTGTCGATAATTTCGTAACCGTTGCTCTTGCGAATGTTTTGGATGCGGTTAACCAATTCGCGGGCAATGCCTTCCTGACGCAGTTCTTCACTCACTTCAATATCGAGGGCGATGGTCAGATTGCCTTCGTTGGCAACCAACCAGCCGGGCATATCTTCGGTAGCAATTTCCACATCGGCCAGTTCCACCACAACCTCGCCACTTGGCAGCGGCAACGTGATTTGTCCATTGTTCTCCACTTCGCCTATTTGTTCCTGCGAAAAAGCATTGACGACAGCAGCAATTTCTTTCATCTGCTTGCCGTATTTTTTGCCCAAAGTTTTGAAGTTCGGCTTAATGCGTTTTACCAATTTTATGGTCGAATCTTCGGCTGTAACCACTTGAAGCTCTTTTATATTCACTTCGGTTTTTATCAAATTGGCTACATATTGCAACTCTTCCAAAGTTTTGACATCAGGTGCAGGAATAACTGCTTTCAACAGTGGCTGACGCACTTTTTTGTTGGCTTTTTTGCGTAATGCAAAAATCATAGAAGTGGCTTGCTGTGCCAACTGCATACACTCTTCGAGATGTTGGTCTATTAAGGACGAATCGCATACAGGGAATTTTGTCAAATGAACAGAGCCCCCAAGCCCCCCAAGGGGGGTGTTGGAAGTGTGCACGAACTCCTTAATGGTATTTAATACGAAATCAAGTTTGGCTGAAACTTCCTCATTTGTAAATCGAATTACACGATAGCCTTGTTTTTCTATGGCCTGTGTGCGCAAAGCGTCATATTCTTTTTGTTCGGGATTATTATGGTAACCGCCGTCCACTTCGATAACCAACTTTTTATCCAAGCAAGCAAAGTCGGCAATGCTATCGCCTATGATATATTGTCGCGTAAAATGACAACCTTCTATATTTCTGCCACTTAAATATTGCCATAATTTGTCTTCTGCCTGTGTCTGATTTTTCCGTTGTTCTGCTGCCAACTCTTTCAATCTGCCATATACTATCGGATTGGCATCAGTGCAGCCCCCCTTGGGGGGTTGGGGGGTCTGTTGCTCCAAATCCTGATATAATTTATCGGCATAGAACGGTGCAATCGGAGCCATCAGTTTGGCAACGGTTTTCAGACAGGTGTAAAGTGTTTGATAAGCCGACAGTTTGTCGGTATCCATTGTGCCGCCCCAGAAGCGTTTGCGGTTGAGGCGCACATACCAGTTGCTGAGGTTTTCGCCAACAAAATCCTGAA
>JAQUTW010000062.1 GCA_028694215.1 Paludibacteraceae bacterium
TGGGAAGCAGAATGATAAAAGGTATTATGAAAAAGAAAAATGTTGATGCGCTTCCTGTTATGATACAAAAAGCTCAAGAGATTGGAGTCAAAATGATTGCGTGCACAATGAGTATGGATTTGATGGGTATAAAAAAAGAAGAACTTATTGACAACATTGAATACGCAGGAGTCGCAACTTATATCAGCAAAAATGAGAATGTCGGCACAACATTGTTTATTTAGGCAATGAAGTGTAAAATGCAAATGGTGAATAAACAAATTGAAGAAATTGTCTCCTGAGAAATTTGTATTTGTAACATTAAAAGAGCTGTCTTAGACAGCTCTTTTAATGTATTTAAGAATATCGAAAACCTAAAAACCTAAAAACCTGGAAGCTTTTATCTCTTTAAAACCTTATTACGTCTATTGGTTTTTTCTTTACCATCAAGCAGACGGGAATTGAAGCGGCTATCACCGCTACTGCGACGCTTAAGCCGAGCAAAATCCCCGCTTGCGCTATATCAACGTAAATTAGTTTTACTGTGAGATTGAGGAATTTTTTCATCAAAATTCCTATTACTTCGGCGCCGATAAACGAGAAAATCAATGTGGTTGCAAATACACACAATGCGACAAGCACGCTTTGGATTAAGAAAATTTTAAGCACCTGGTTTCCGCCTCCGCCCAAAGCGCGGATTATGCCAACAGTTCGTTTCTTTTCGCTGACGGTTGCGCTGACATAGTTGGCGAGCAGCAAAACTGCAAATGCACCGAGCGCCAAGCCGACATACAGAGCAACTTCTTTTCCAATTGTCAGAGCAGCGTCTGCAAAGAATATTTGATTTGTTATATAATTGTAAAATGTGTAGCGCACTCCGTTTTGCTCATTAAAACATAATTTCGCCGCCTTGTTAAGTTCTTTTTGATTATCTGGGAACGAAGTAAGAGCGTATGAATATTGGGCTGGTGTCTGAGAAATCAAAGTTTCGCTCAAAAAAACCAACGCATGCCAACTGCTGTTCATTTCAAACACGAATTCTTCTCGCAACCGACTTTCTTCAAGAGACATTTCACTATAGTCTGTTTTTTCGTTTAATATTTTGTATTTATCGTAATTGAAGCCCGTGTCAATTATTCCGCAAATGGTAAGATATCGCGGTGAATACTCATCAATAAAAGTTATTTCCAGTTTCTGGCCAAACAAGTCTTCACGGATATTTATGTCTTTTGTAAAAGGTTCATAGAATATATCATTATAATAACAACCACGAGTGTTATAACCTAATTTCTTGTAAAGCTGATACATATAATCGGTTATGGCAATCTCGTCTTCGGAGACGGGTAAATGTCCATATACTTTGAACCCTGTCGTGTTTTGTATATCTTCATCTAAATATACGGCACCATTGATGCCGGGATATTCTGCGAGTCCAAATCTGCTTGATGATAAGTAGGGCAAACCATTCATTTCGTGATAGACATTTGTGTTTCCGAAATTACCAAAAGGTACAACACCCACGAAATCTTTTCCATACTGTTCCTCCATATTGGAGATGTCGTCATCTGTTAAACTTACATTTGTAGAACGCCAATCTGTTTTCCCTAACACCATATTCGATTCATCCCACCAATCGTTTTCTGCGTTGTATGTCTCTTTTTTGTATGCTAAGTAATCGGTAGTTCCATTTAGTGAGCGAGCAGCTGTTTCCACCTTATCGTAGGAGGCAACATTTATAGACATTCCTAAGGCAAAGAATGCGGTTGCGGAAAGTATTATGGAGATGATAAGCCTTACAGGTTTGCTGAAAAACACTCGCAGACCCACCTTGAATGTGGATTTGAAAGTAAGACCCTTATTTTTTTGTTTGTGTCGCACTTTCTTTGAAATTTCATTTGCGGTGGAGTCGACTATAGCTTTAGCGTGAAAATCATTCTGTTTTACTTCACTCGTATGCATCGAAATCATTTTTTTCGCTTTATCATCTTTGTTCGGTAAAGCGTAATTATCGCTCTTTTCTGTTGTTGTCTTATCGCTGTCGACAGATATTTTTCCGTCTTTTAATCCAATGATGCGGTCGGCATATTCCGCGACAGCGTGTTCGTCGTGTGATACCACAATAACCAATAGCTTTTTAGAAAGCTTTTTCAACAAAGTGTATAGCTCACCACCGCTTTCACTGTCCAACGCGCCAGTCGGCTCATCCGCAAGTATGATTGAAGGATTTTTAACAAGAGCGCGTGCTATCGCAACACGCTGCTTTTGTCCGCCTGACAATGTACTTACCTTTCGTTCGCCGTAACCGCTTAAATCAACATTCGCAAGCACTGATTCGATGTTTTCAGTGTTTTTTTCCAAGCCTTGAAGTTCCAAAGCAAGCGCGATATTTTCACTCACATTAAGCTCGTCTAAAAGATTGTATTCCTGAAAAATAAATCCGACCTTTTGATTGCGGAAAGCGTCGTAATCAGATTGTGAATAATTTGTTGTGCATTGTCCGTCAATAATTAGTTCGCCACTGTCGGGAGTGTCAAGCGCGCCTATCAAATGGAGCAAAGTGCTTTTTCCGCTTCCCGACCTGCCAAAAATAAAAACCATGCCGCTATCGTCAAATTTCAAATCAACGCCTTGCAATGCCGAAACTGTACCAGCTTTTGAATGATAATTTTTTGCTATATTATTTAACTCAATCATTTGTTCGTCCTCTTTTGCTCGTTCTATTTTTAATTGAAATAATCAATATTTTGACTAATTGCACAATATCTTTGCATCTATGCAGTAAAATGAAACTATGTTCTAGTAATAGTAAAATTGGGGTTTGATGCGCCAAGCGAATAAGCTGTGCCATAGATATCGTAAAAAACAAAATTATTTATCCCCATCGCCAAACTCAGCGTTTTGTAACCCCTTGAATTACTTAATGTGCCGTCGAATAGAGGAATCAAAGCACCCCCGTTTCTTTTGACATAGGCAGTTATTGGAACATCACTTTGTGCATATGGAATGGTTTGTTCGTTTATCAACAAAAAGCTGGATGCTGAAGTGGTAGTTCCAATTGCGGTCATATCCGTAAGTGATTTTACTTTGCTAAAAATACTAGGCGATTCAAACGCTAGTATATTGGCAGATTTACATACGATATAATTGCCTTTATATGCAAATATATTGTTTCTGAATTTATATGCAATTTCTATGTTATACGTATTGCCAATGTTCTGCAATATACTACTGGCACCTGCAAGTGATAATTCAACAAATGTTTCGCTTGTTTTGCTTAATTCAATATTATTTCTGTTTGATTTGACATCATCTCCTTGAACAATTAATATTTGACAGCCATTTACATTGTAACCTCTATATATTCCGGAACTGTTGTTTTGATAATTGGTTGCCCGATCAGCTCTATAAAATGTAATGTAAGCTATGTAGCCTACATTCGCTTTCTCTCTTATCTCTATGGATTTTAACAGATTGCAATTGGTCGGCGCAGAAGTGCCTAAAGATACAAGTTTATTATCTGATGTATTTTTATAAAGTGTTGCAGTACCCGTAGCAATATTTCCGACAACTGGAGATTCAAACCACCTTAATGATGTTGCGTGCGCAATTGTTGTAGTAGCTGTTAGCGTGGTAAGCATAAATACAAGAATAATCGCTGCGACTGTTAAAAAAAATTGTTTTTGAATTTGAAAAAACTTTATATTTCATAATAATCCTCCCTCCAACTGTTTTCATTTTATTTTAACATACATTTTACTGTGTATATTGTCAAATTTTGGAAAATTATAGTTAATTAGTAATAAGATTTTGGTAATCAAAATTTACTCGGAAATAAGCAACTCGAAAGGTGAGCATCTTGTCTTCGCTTTCACGCCTGCCCCTAAAAACAGTTTGCTAAACTGTTTTCTTTATGAGGCGTTCGAATCCCTCTATAATTTTATGCAGATA
>JAQUTW010000039.1 GCA_028694215.1 Paludibacteraceae bacterium
CCACCAGATATGCTACCTCTTTTTGAATAGGGGGCTTACTTTTGAAAAATCCAGTTCAGATTGCCAGTTAATAAGCAATCTGAACCGAATTTATATGCTTTTATTTTTTTACCGGACAGCAATAATTCATAATTAATAGATTAAAAACAAACGCTCGGATAGAAATTCGAGCGTTTGTTGATATGTGAATTACAATGTTATTTTGCAACTTTTATTGCTTCAGCTACTTTTGCCTGAATTTCTTCGCAAAGTTCTACATTATCTTCTAAAAAATTCTTGGTGGCATCACGTCCTTGTGCTAATTTTATATCACCGTAACTAAACCAAGAACCGCTTTTTTTGATAATGTTATATTCCACTCCCAAATCAACTGTTTCTCCAAGTTTGGAAATACCTTTGCCATATAAAATATCAAATTCTGCTTTGCGGAAAGGTGGTGCTACTTTATTTTTTACTACTTTAACGCGAGTTTCGTTACCAATAATTTTGTCACCATCTTTTAGCTGACCTGTTTTTCGAATATCCAATCTTACAGAAGCATAGAATTTCAAAGCATTACCACCTGTGGTAGTTTCCGGATTGCCAAACACAACACCAATCTTTTCACGTAATTGATTGATGAAAATACAGGTTGTGTTGGTTTTACTAATTGTGGCAGTTAATTTACGTAGGGCTTGTGACATCAAGCGTGCTTGAAGTCCCATTTTTGAATCACCCATATCGCCTTCAATTTCTGCTTTTGGTGTCAGAGCGGCTACAGAGTCAATCACTACAAGATCAACTGCTGAAGAACGAATAAGTTGATCGGCGATTTCCAATGCCTGCTCGCCATTATCGGGTTGTGAAATGAGCAAATCTTCCATTTTTACGCCAAGATTTTCGGCATAAAAACGGTCAAAAGCATGTTCAGCATCAATGATGGCAGCAATGCCTCCTGCTTTTTGGGCTTCGGCAATGGCGTGAATCGCTAATGTAGTTTTTCCGCTTGATTCTGGTCCGTAAATTTCGATAACGCGACCGCGTGGATAACCTCCTACACCTAATGCGGCATCCAACCCTAATGAACCGGAAGAAATCACCTCAACTTCTTCTACTTCATTGTTTGACATTCTCATAATTGTCCCTTTGCCATGGTCTTTTTCTATTTTATCCATTGCTAATTGAAGAGCTTTCAGCTTTTCTAATGTTGGTTTTTTTGATTCTTCACTCATAAATTATATGTTTAAATTTTATTTGATTGGTCTGTTATTTCGGGTAACTATAGAAAATAGAGTTTCTTGCTGAACATCTTTTTCAGTTTTCAAAGGTACGAATTTTTTTGAAAGTTTCTATTGTAAATCCTCCTTTAAAGAAATATTTTTTCCTTAACTTTGTAAGGTTTTTATAGTCAATTTCTTGTATGGAAGCTAATTTGGAAAAGAAACGATTTTTGTATGCTTTGTTTTTTCCGACAGTGGTGGCGGTTTTAATGAGCCTTATTTTTATTTGTCAGATAAGTTTTAAGCAAGATTTGTTTTGGCTGGGCATACATCCCCTTCATGTAAACGGGTTAGTTGGAATCTTATCTCATACTTTTATACATGCAGATGTTGTCCATTTATTGAATAATTTAGTGTCGTTTTGGATATTGTCTGTAGCATTATTCTATTTTTATAAAGATATTGCATTCCGTGTTTGGTTGCTTTCGTGGCTGATGTCCGGATCTTTACTTTGGGTTATTGGTCGTGATAGTTGGCATATTGGATGTAGTGATCTTATTTATTGCATGGCATTTTTTTTATTTTTGAGTGGTTTGTTGCGAAAACATATTCCACTTATTGCTATTTCGTTGATAGTGGTTTTTGTTTATGGTGGTATGGTATGGAATATGCTTCCATGGATGCCGAATATGGTGGTTTCTTGGGAGGGTCATTTGGCGGGAGCCGTCAGTGGCATCGTTTTGGCTGTGGTATTTCGTAAGCAGGGACCTCAACGACCTCCACAAAAAGAAGAACAAGAAGATGAAGAAGATTCGGAATATTGGAAGGAAGAAGATAGCTCAGATATTGCAGATTCAAATATTTAATGTAATTTTGTACGTTTATAAATAAATCGGGACATGGAAGATCAAAAGAACAAAGGTAAGGAAATTCACGAATTAAATTTGTTGGATTTAATAGTGATGTTTTTCCAATGGATAAAAAAGATATGTATATGGCTGTTTAAGTTTGTTTTACGGGCAATACGATTTGGCGTTCAATATTTTTGGGTTGTTTTGGCGTGTGCATGTATTGCGCTGGCAATGGGCATATTTTTTACGCAACCCTCTCGGATTAAAGTAGAAGGAAAATCTACTTTAATTTTTGCACCTGAAAATCGTACTAATGTATATACGAACTTGAAAGTTTTGCAGTCTTGTTGCGGCGATGTCAAAAAGATGAAACAATTGTTGGATGTGGAAGATTCTGTGGCAAAATCCATCAAAAAGATTACGGTGTATAATTATTGTTATTCAAAAGATAAATATAAGGATTACAAATATTTTCCTAATCGTTTTTATAAAAATTCTAATTATGACGATAATCAATACACCTATGAGAATAGTAATGATCGTATAGTTGGGATTGCCGATTTGGAGAATGAAATGAGTGATATGGGAGATACTACAGATTTGATTATGTCAGATAGGTTGTTAATTTCTATCAAAGCTGTTAACTTGTCAGATTTTAATAGTTTTTTTGCTAAAATAACTCAATATCTTTTGTCAAAGCCGGAGATTTGTGGTATGCATGATATGTATGTACAGCAAGCAACAGAACGAAATGATTTTTGCACTACAGAGATAAAACGTTTGGATAGTTTAGCCAATTATTCATATTTTAATGCTCCGGCAGATGTGTCATTAAAATTGGGTCAAACAGTTATGCTGGGTGAAGTAAGAAAGCAATTATTATATGAAGAAATAAATCAGCTTTATTCGTGGAAACAAAGACTGTCGTATGAATTACAACGTTATAAAGCTCCGGTTGCTTATGTGTCAGATGCTGTTGTTGTAAAAACCAATCGTCTGGTTTTATTAGCTTTGTGGCTTTGTGGTGGTATTGCGGTAGGCTATTGTATTGCGTTATGTGTAAGATATAAGAAGGAAATAGTTGCTTATATGAGGGAAAAATAAAAAAGGAAGACTTCTTTTTTGGAAGTCTTTTTTTATGGACAATGACAGTTGCTGTTTTAAAATATAATGCCGGTAATGTTTGTTCCGTTCGTTTTGCTTTGGAGCGATTGGGAGCAAATTTTATTGTAACCGATAATGCAGAAGAGTTATCTGCTGCCGATAAAGTTATTATCCCGGGTGTAGGAGAGGCCTCGTCTGCTATGGCGTATTTACAGGAACGCCAATTAGATGTGGTTATCAAAAAATTGTGTCAGCCGGTTTTGGGTATTTGTTTGGGTATGCAGTTGATGTGTGATTTTTCTGAGGAAAATAATACTAAATGTTTGGGAATTTTTAATCAGCATGTAAAGTTATTTCAAAATCCAACAGGAAAAGTGCCACAAATCGGTTGGAATAATATTGGTAATTTGCGTTCTCCATTATTTCATAATATCAGTGATAATGATTTTGTTTATTTTGTACACAGTTATTATGCCGAATTAAGTGAGAATACAATTGCTGTGACTAATTATGGATGTAATTATAGTGCAGCATTATGGCGTGATAATTTTTATGCTATGCAGTTTCACCCTGAAAAATCGGGTCAGGTTGGGCAACGGATTTTAAATAACTTTTTGAATTTATAGCCATGCTTACAAAACGTATTATTCCGTGCTTGGATATTAAGGATGGTCAAACTGTAAAAGGAATTAATTTTGAAGGTCTCAGAACCGTTGGAGATCCGGTTGAACTCGCATATTTATATGCACAACAAGGTGCTGATGAGTTGGTTTTTTTGGATATTACGGCTACACATGAGCAGCGTAAAACTCTGGTAGAGTTGGTACGTCGAATAGCGCAAAAAATTAATATCCCGTTTACTGTAGGAGGTGGCATTGGTAATGTAGATGACGTGAAAGCGCTTTTGCAGAATGGTGCAGATAAAATCTCTGTAAATTCGGCTGCTGTACGTAATCGACATTTGATAGAAGATATAGCCCGTCAATGTGGCTCTCAGTGTGTAGTATTGGCAATTGATACCAAATTTGAAGATGGTAATTGGTATGTGTATTTGAATGGGGGCAGGATAAAAACGGATTTGTTGGCGTTAGATTGGGCACAACAAGGTGTCGCGGCAGGGGCCGGAGAGATATTGCTTACCTCTATGAACAATGATGGAACTAAACAGGGTTTTGCATTGGATATTACAAAAGCAATATCGGAAAGTGTTCATGTTCCGGTTATTGCAAGTGGTGGCGCAGGAACTATGCAGCATTTTGTTGATGTGTTTGAGAAAGGTAAGGCAGATGCAGCTTTGGCTGCTTCTATTTTTCATTATCGTGAAATAGAAATTCCTATATTAAAACGTTATCTTGCTCAAAATGGCATAAATGTGCGCATCTAAGTTTATGTCTAAATATAAATAAAAGAAGTTGGAGAAATCCAACTTCTTTTATTATAATCGGGCTTTGTATCTTTATTTTATAATCAATTTAACAACGTTCGTTTTGTTTTCCTGTATTAATCTTACAAAATAGCTTCCTGTCGGAATATTTTGCAGAGGCAAAATGGCTTCGTTGGTGATATTGCCCAAATTAGTGCGTTTGACAATTTGTCCTTGCAGATTAATGACTTCCATGGTAACTTTTTCGGCTTTTTGTAGATCAAGTTTTACACGTGCTTCGCCATTGGTAACCGGATTGGGATAAATTATCAGACTTGTATTTACGTGTGTGGCGTTTAATCCGACTTCTACGCCATCGTAATAGAGTGTAATGTCTTTCAATGCTAAAGCGTATGCCGTTCCCACAGTTTGTGAACCGGCTTTAATGTAGAATGTAATGTAATCCAACGAGAACGGATAAATGGCAAAATCTTCTGTGTTGAAGAGTTTGCTGAAATCAATAATACATTCTTGGTCACTGTTTGAAGGAATATCGAGAAATTCGGCTTGTGTTACTTTTGTATCGCAATTGGCACGTAGTCCGACATACACTTTGCTGATGGCAATAGCTCCCGAGTTGAGATAAATTTTCATAGAATCGGGTAAGCTGTAGAGTTTTTTCTCGTGTGTCAGTTTAATGCTTGGTGCACGGTTTGTGGCGTATGTGTAGTTGAGTGCGCCTCCATGTGACCAGCTTGCAGGTACATTGTCGGCAGACAGTACCGTGTTCCAGTTTGCTTGTGCAGTGATAGCCCAATTGTCGGCGTTTGAGAAGTCGTCATGTATATATGGAGAATGTTCAACATTTTCTACGGTAACGATAAGCGAATCGGAGAAAGTTCCCAAATTACCTACGACCCATGTTTTTCCGTTCTCAATGCCTTTAATTTTTCCGTCTTCAATGGCACAAACAGACACATTACGACTTTTCCATGTAAGTGCCGTCGGTAATACTTCTAAAGTATCTTTTCCGATGATTGATTGTACTTCAATATTATATGGTCGTTTTTCGGAGATAAGTACGGAATCGAGGCGAATGGCTATTTCGGCCTCACTTACCAAAACAATATCAACAGTTGTGGAAACAGTATCGTTATAGGTAATAGTTAATTTGCCACTTTGTGTTCCAGAGGCCACAAAGCGCCCGTCTGCTGCAATATGTCCAACTTCGGGTGTACAACTTAATACAAGATTTTCTTTGATATCTTTATTGAGCAAAATTCCGTAACGATTATAACCTAAAACACGTGGCATATATACACCGTATTTTGGTAATTTGATGGTTGTATTGTAGGCTTGTATCTCCGAAATGACTGTGTCGTTAGGACATTTTGCAACTATACATACATTGTCTCCTACTGCGCGTTCCGAACCGTCGCTTGTTTTATTCATTGGTCCAAATGCACTTACAAAAAGACAACTGGAACCACCTCCGTCCAAATTGATTGCATTGTAGGCTCCGGCAGAAACCATGAGTTGTGCCAATTCGTAGGTAGTGCAACCACGTGATACTCCACGACCGTCAACAACACATTGTATTACATATTTTTTATCTTGTGAATAACCCATACCGGTACGAGGATGCCATTCGTTCCAATTGTCGTCAGAAAGGACGCCGTTGTAGAGCATAATTTCGTAACGTCCGCTACTGGTTATTTCTTTCAAATCGTATGCAAGTGTATCGTTTATGGTCAATCCTAGATTTACAGTCAGTTCATCATTTATAGATAAAGAATTGATAAAGGCTTGTTTGTTGCCGCTTCCCGAAAGAATGGCTTTCCCTTTTGGTATTGCATTGTTGCCTTTGTCTTTATAAATAGCTTCAACTTTTACCTTTATATCTTTGTTAACGCCCCATGTATTTGGTTCAACTAAAGAAACGACAACTTCCGTACCTTTGTTGTTGCTGTGGGTGGTTTTGCCTTTATGCTCATTATAAAGCACAATCTCATTGTCCTTGCGTATTGTATTGATACGTGAAATTTTGTAGGAAACCGTATCGTTTTTAACTTTACCTGAAAAAGCAGAAAGTCCCATTACAGGAATGTTGTCGGCAGTGAAAGCAAGCGACTTGTTGTAGGAAGTAATCAAAGCTATCTGTCCATCTAACATAGTCGTACCTGAAGGCTGCCCCAGCGTGCTTACTCCTATTGAATCGAGAGCTTCTGTCACTCTGAAAAAACCGCCATTTGTTCCTGCAAAATAAGAAGCATTACCTGTCGTTTTTCTATTTGCATATTTGGTAGGACGTTCTGTTTTTACAATAGAATCGTTGCCTAAGCCGTAATGATATTCTATATACGGATTGGTAATATCAGCTTTCAGAAAATAAACATCTAATCGAACATTCGAATTGGTAAGAAGTTTTAATTCGGTGTAGTAAGTTCCCGGGCCAACTTGGAAATGCTGCAATGTGTCAATATTGTAAGTGTTGCTGCCAATAGTAATGGTGGCAGCCGATAATGACAAACAACATATAAACCATGATACAATAAAAATAGAATAAAGTCTTTTCATATTGGTTATTTTAAATAGACGGCTTCTCTATTAGAGAAAGCCGTCTATGATTTAAATTTATTTTATAATCAGTTTAACAACGTCCGTTTTGTTTTCCTGTATTAATCTTACAAAATAGCTTCCTGTCGGAATATTTTGCAGAGGCAAAATGGCTTCGTTGACGATTTTACCCAAATTAGTGCGTTTGACAATTTGTCCTTGCAGATTAATGACTTCCATGGTAACTTTTTCGGCTTTTTGTAGATCAAGTTTTACACGTGCTTCGCCATTGGTAACCGGATTGGGATAAATTATCAGACTTGTATTTACGTGTGTGGCGTTTAATCCGACTTCTACGCCATCGTAATAGAGTGTGATGTCTTTCAATGCTAAGGCGTATGCCGTTCCCACAGTTTGTGAACTGGCTTTAATGTAGAATGTAATGTAATCCAACGAGAACGGATAAATGGCAAAATCTTCTGTGTTGAAGAGTTTGCTGAACTCAATAATACATTCTTGGTCACTGTTTGAAGGAATATCGAGAAATTCGGCTTGTGTTACTTTTGTATCGCAATTGGCACGTAGTCCGACATACACTTTGCTGATGACAATAGCTCCCGAGTTGAGATAAATTTTCATAGAATCGGGTAAGCTGTAGAGTTTTTTCTCGTGTGTCAGTTTAATGCTTGGTGCACGGTTTGTGGCGTATGTGTAGTTGAGTGCGCCTCCATGTGGCCAACTTGCAGGTACATTATTAGCAGAAAGTACAGTGTTCCAGTTTGCTTGTGCCGTAATTGCCCAATTGTCGGCGTTTGAGAAGTCGTCATGTATATATGGAGAATGTTCAACATTTTCTACGGTAACGATGAGCGAATCGGAGAAAGTTCCCAAATTACCTACGACCCATGTTTTTCCGTTCTCAATGCCTTTAATTTTTCCGTCTTCAATCATGCAAACAGATACATTACGACTTTCCCATGTAAGTGCCGTCGGTAATACTTCCAAAGTATCTTTTTCTATGATTGATTGTACTTCAATATTATATGGTCGTTTTTCGGAGATAAGTACGGAATCGAGACGAATGGCTATTTCGGCCTCACTTACCAAAACGATATTAACTGTGGTAGTGATAGTACCATTGTAGGTAATTGTAAGTTTTCCACCTGTTGTTCCAGAGGCTACAAAACGTCCGTCTTCTGCTATGTATCCCATATCCGGTGTGCAACTGAGCGTAATGCCTTCAGTCAAATTGTTGTTCAGTAAAATGCCGTATTGATTGTAACCTAACACTTTTGGCATATAAACGCCATAACGTGGTAATTTTATGGTAGAATTATAGGTGAGAATACTGGTAATTGTATTGTCTGCAGAAGGAACTTTTGCTACAGCCGAAATAGTGTTTGAAACAGCGCGTTCAGGACCATCGCTGGTTTTATTTTGTGGTCCTTTTCCGTGCAGATAAAGGCAACTTGATCCGCCACCGTCCAAATTGATGGCTGTATATGCTCCGGAAGCCTTCATAAGTTGTGCGAGTTCTAACGTGGTGGCTCCGCGTGATGCTCCACGTCCGTCAACGACGCATTGTATAATATGTTTTTTATCTTGGGAAAAACCAATACCGGTACGTGGATGAAGTTCGTTCCAAACGTCAGAAGTTTCGACAATACCGTTTTTTAGCATCTCGGCACGTGGGTCACCACTTATGATATTGGTATAATCCAAAGATTCACTATCAATGGATACGCCGAAAGTTAGATCCAATTCATCATTTACTTTCAAAGAATCAATAAAGGCTTGCGCTGTTCCGTGTCCGGAAAGCACAGCTTGTCCTGCAGGTATGGCATTACTGCCTTTATTGTTCCAAATTTTTTGCACTTTAACTCTCACTGTTTTATTGGATCCCCAAGTGTTTGTGCCCACCAATATAACTTGAGCTTCACTGCCATAGTTGTTTGTACGGGTTATTTTACCGTTGTTGTCATTGTAGAAAACCAATTCGTTATTGGTGCGTACATAGTTGGCATGGCTGATGGCATAACTTTCATTACGGGTTAAATTTTTGGCCGTGCCTGTAAATGCCACAATGCCAATGCGGGGCTCTTTTGTAGAAGTAAGACCGATAGAGTGGCGTGAGTTATTAGGGGTGTAAGAAAGTTGGTTTTGAGTCATGGTGGCTCCTGTTGGCAAGCCGACTATCGAATATCCCATAGGGTCTGTTCCGCCGGTTTGGTAGAAATCGCCATTGGTACCGCCTACATAAATTTCGGTATCGGTAGTCTTGCGTGTTCCGTAATTGGAAGGGCACTCGCCCATAAGAATGGAGTCACGTCCCAAGCCTACGTTGAAACTGATATAAGGGTTGGTTAAATCGACTTTTAAGAAAAATGCATCAATACGGAGATTTCCACTTCTGAGGCGTAGCGAGGTGTATTGGGTTCCCGGGCCTGCTTTATAGTTTTCCAAAGTATCAATGTTATAGGTATTGCTGCCTAACGTTATTTGGTCTAAAGCAAAACTGATAATGCTGACAAATAACAAACAAATGGTAATAAGATGTTTTTTCATAGAATTGAAATTAGAGAGTTTGTAAAGTTGGTGTTTGCAATGACAATAGTATTATTTCCTTAGCAACCGGCATTTCTATTGGTAGAAAAGAGATGCACAACAGACATTAATGTATTTGTACCTTGTTGTTAATCTTTAATAAAAAAAGGTGGTGATATGCTCACCACCTTTTTTATTTCAAAAAAGTGTTATATCTTATTTAAGAATAACTTTTTCTGTCATAGAAGCACCTTTCATATCGATGGCTTTAACTACGAAAATGCCATTAGCAGGAACTTCGATAGAAGATACGTTTGTAGCACCGGCAACTCTTTGACCAAGAACTGAGAATACTTCCAAAGAAGCAACTTCTTCTGTCATGTTGATTCTATTGCCAATTACGTTGTTTACTTTTACGTCTGATCCGGCAAGAACATTTTTAGTTCCTGTTTCTACAGCCGTAAATTTGTAATAAGCCAAACCGTTGTTTTGTTGATAAGCCCAAATGTGAGCTGTATTGTTTGGCTGGTCGATGATAACACGTGGTAAGGCTGTACGCACACCATTAGATTCTGTACCCATGCCTACGGTTGGGAATACAACCATTGGTTCAGGAGAACCGCCACCTTCGAGGTCAAGTTTGATGATACCGAAAGAAGAAGCAGGAGTTCCGGTAGTGTTACGATAAGAGTGTACCATGAATGTTTTTCCGCTCAAATTGAATTCGCAAACGCCGTTGTTACCGGTAGTCATGTTTTTTACATAAGCAGACATAGCTTCGCTGTAGCCACCTTCCGGTTCTTTGAAACCGTCAACATAGTTGCCGTCCATGTCATACAAGCCTGCAAATGAATCTTGTCCGTCCAAATAGAAATTGGTTTCGTCCAACGGGAAGGCGCGTGGTCCTGTAGATAATTGTGTCGCTGCAGCAGGAACAAATTCTTTGGCTGTGATAGGTTCCATAAAGTCCGGATTTGCACCATTCTCAATAGTTAATTTTACGATATCGGCATAAGCACCACTAATGGCTCCCAATACATAACCGTTGGTCAACAAATCACCGTAAACGCCGATATAGTCAATACGGTAAGTAGCCGGAGCTTCTTCACTGTATTCCATATAGTCAACAACTTTTTTAGCTGTAGCTACTGTGTGGTTCGTGAAGTCCAAATCGCAGGCATAAACCATTAAGCGACCGCTGTTGTATTTGTTGTAGATGTTTAATACCATGTTGGCAAGAATAACGTTACCGGCATTGTCAACGTGGATGTCGTTGATAGGAAAACCGGTCTGCCACAAAGTGTCATTTTCCAAATAGCAGAACATAGAGTCCGGTAATTCGATGGTTTGTTCTTGATCTCCTGTCAAGCCGTTAAATACCAAAATTTCAAGTTTGTTGTCTTTTTTGATAACAGGAGTTGTTGCTGTGGCAGGAACAATTTTTGCTTCTGTGGTACGTTTTACGATAAGCACTTTAGCTGTGGCGACATCGTCGCCAACAACCGTCATACCACGGCTGGCAGCAGCTACTTCATAGCTTCCTTCTGTTGGGAAATTAGAGTAGCTTCTGGATTGGATCCAAACATTTTCAAAACCATAAAGGCTTCCGTCTCCGATTGTGTAGACAGCAGTGTCTTTTTTTTGTTCTACCGGTGCGCAAAATGCTGCTGCTGAGAAACATAATGCTGCAACTGAAAGTAATAATTTTTTCATAACAATAAAAATTAAAGATTAATAAAAAGGTAAATAAATAAGATTAATAAATAAAATTACATTTGTGGAGGCAAAGATAGTATTTGTTTTTTGAAAGAACAAATAAAAACCTCTTTTTTTTAGTATATTTTTGATATTTGTTTTGCTATTTATTATAAATAAGAAGATTACGTTATAATTTTGTTTTGGTCCCCAAATTTATAGACTTGGCAAACAACTCAAAATTAAAAGTTTGGATTAAATATTCTATATGTATAGATTTCTTGTTTTTTTGAGCTTATCATGTAATCTTGGTCGCTAACCTAATAGTCGTTTATAATTGTGAAATCTCTGTTTTTAAGGCATTTTTGATAGTATTGTCATACATTTCGTCAATGAGTGCCTGATAATTATGCAAAATCACCGCACGCCTTAGTTTCAGAGTAGAGGTCAATTCGCCTGATTCTATGGAGAAAGCCTTTTTTATAAGACGGAATTTCTTTATCTGCTCAAATTTTGCCATGTCTTTTTGGCTTTCGGCAATGTGCTGTTCGTATAGTTTATACACTTGTTCGTTTTCCAACAAATCTTCAATGCGATCGTACCGGATGTTGTTTTTTTGCGCAAAAGCTTTCAGAGGAGCCATTGTCGGTGCAATAATGGCAGTTACAAAGTTACGGTTGTTGCCGATAACGGCTATTTGTTCGATATACGGGTCTGCTCCAAGTTTGGTTTCTATTTGTTGCGGTGCAATATATTTGCCGTTTGAGGTTTTGAACAAATCTTTTATTCGGTCAATCAAAATAAGATGTCGCCCGTCTAATTTACCGGCATCGCCTGTGCGAAACCATCCGTTTACAAAGGCTTCCTGTGTAATTTCCGGTTTTTTATAGTAGCCGGAGGTTACCGTTTTCCCCTTTACTAAAATTTCGTTGTCGTCGCCGATTTTTACTTCGATGTCCGGCATCAGTTCGCCTAATGATCCGAATTTGTAATCGGTATAGTTGAAACAGCAAACGGTGGCAAAGGTTTCTGTAAGTCCGTAGCCATATACTATGGGAATACCCAAACTACGGAAGAAGATAATTAGTTTTTCATCCATGGCAGCACCTGCCGTTGGGAAGAGGTTTCCGTTTTCGATGCCGACGGTCTTTTTTAATTTATTGAATATAAACATATTGGCTATCTGATAGCGCAACCACAACCACAATGGCGGATGTTTTTTGAGGCGTAAATAATCGATGTTGTAGCTTTTGCCGATAGCTACCGACCATGCGACCAATCCTTTTTGGAAAGCCGGCATTTCTTCTATTTTTTCGTGTACGCCGATGGCTACTTTCTCCCAAAAACGTGGCACACTGCACATTACTGTTGGACGCACTTCTTTTATGGTTTGCTGAATATCTGATGGGTGCAGATTAAGATAAATCTTTACCTCCTTGAAAAAGCAAAAATAGGTCCATCCACGCTCAAATACATGCGAAAGAGGGAGGAAAGATACGGATTTGTCGTGTCGCGAGATAGAGGTAAGACGAATATCGTGTATGCGCATGGCTTCCAAAATACAACTGTGCGGCAGCATAACGCCTTTTGGCTCGCCGGTTGTGCCGGAGGTGTACATCAATACTGCCAAATCGGTTTCTGTAGCAGCTTTTTTGCGCTTTTCTACTATTTTGTTGTTGTCGGGCGTGTTTCCTGTTTTAATAAAGTCGGAAAAATAAGAGGCGCGTGGTTCTCCTTTTAAATCAACTTGGTTGTCGAAAACGACAATGCGTTTTAAAAATTTGGAAGTTTGTATGACTTGCAAAGCATTGTCGTATTGTTGCTGCTCTCCAACAAATAAAGTAGAAACTTCTGCATCATTAATAATATAGTCAATTTGCGAGGCAGATTGTGTGGCATAGATGGGTACAGATGCTGCGCGTACTGCAAAGTTTGCAAAATCGACAATGATATTTTCAGGTTTATTTTGCGAATAGATGGCGATATTGTCATGTTCTTTTACGCCAATTTCAATAAGAGCACAAGCGGTTGCTTGTATTTTGTCGGCAAGCTCGCGCCACGACATACCAACCCATTTATTTTGTTCGGTATCTTTATAATAAAGAATGTGATGTTGCTCTCGTTTAGCTGCTTTTTCGAATATTAATCGTGCAAAATGTGGTACTTTCATAATTTTCAATGTTTAATATTTAATATGTAATTTGTTTAATGTATGTTTGCTGGCTTCCTGTTGCGATTCGCGTTTGGAATAGCCGCAACCCATTTCTTGTTGTTCTCCGTCTATCCATGCCAAAGCAATGAAAGGCGTGGTTTGTGTTGCAGTAGGCGATTTTTCTGTAAATGAGATTTTTTTTTTGTTTTTTTGTCCCCATTGCAACAGTAATGCTTTGTAATTGGTCTCTTTTTGTTGTAATGATTTTATATTAAGATGTTTATCTAAAAGTTCTTTTTGAACGAATTTATAACATTGCTCGTAGCCGGCATCTAAGAAAATGGCTCCTAATATGGATTCTAAAGCATTACCATAAATATTTTTAGAGTTATCATTGGTTTTATGTAACAATAATTGTGCCATACCCATTTCTTCGCCTATTTTGTCTAAATTGTTTCGGCATACTATTTTAGAGCGCATTTCCGACAGAAAACCTTCTCTCTTGTCGGGATAGAGACGATACAGAGTTTCGGTTACAATCAGTTCCAATACGGCATCTCCGAGAAGTTCAAGGCGCTCGTTGTTGAGGGGGCGACCTTGCGTGTCTTTAATAGACACAGAAGGGTGACGGAGTGCCAACTCATAATAGGTGGCATTCTTGGGCTTAAATCCTAAAATCTTAGAGAGGGAACGTATTAGCGGATTATCTGTCTTTTTCATAAACGGTAAATGATATAACGAGAATTTTGTTATCGGCACTATGGTTAAAACTTTTTTGACGTGCAAAGGTAAACAAAATGTGCGAATAGAAAAAACAAAGAAAAACTTGTACGCTAAAAGTTATAACGGTTGTTATGCTGTTATAAAATGATTTTCAGTGGTTTATCGTTTTGATTGGAACGAATGACATATACGGATTTTGGTAATTTTAATGTGCGTACTTCTCCGTTTTTCATCGTGTAAGTGGCTATTTTTATTCCACTTACAGAATAAATTTCAATGGTTTGATTGGCTTCGCTCATTAAACAGATAGTATTGTCATGGGAAGTTATCGTCAAAGGAATTGAGAAAATGGTCGGAGGTACGCCGGTGTAAACGGTTTCTTCTTCGGGTGAAAAGTTCATTAAAATGCTTGGTGAAGACTGTTTGTAACTATCGGATGCCTGAATGAAACATTCGTTTGGCAGAATAACCGGATTGGTGTGTAACTCAAAATTGCCGGTATAGGGCGTGCGGTCGAGACGGAAAAATTCCGTTCCTGTAAAAGTTTGTTTCCTCAATGACAAATTGGAATAGAAATATAAGCCGTCGCCGGTTACTTCGTAAGTTGCTACCGACATAGTGTCATTGTTGATGGTATGACTGCCGGTAGTGGAATAGAACGTAATTTCCTTGTTGGCATAGTAGCTTGCATCGGGGAAAATAATAATGTATGCCGTATCCTTTCTTATGGTATGTCCCGAAGCCGGTAGTGAAGGGGTTCTCCAACGTTGGTACAACTCCGGATTGCTTGGGTCGCGATCTAAAGTTTTAATCCAAAAATGACAGCTATGTGCAGGCGCGCCCTGATAATAGGGTACAATGGTATATTCTACACCATCCTCTTCTACCGTAACATGGTCGATGGCAAACGGGAAACAGACAGTGTGCCATTGTGTCGGTGTACTGAAGGTGCGTTTGTATTGTATCTGTCCTCTAAAATTAAATGATGATGCATTGGCAACTTGTCCGCCGTGATACATAATAATGTTACCCTCAAAATTATCAGGGATGGTTTTGGATTCATCAGACAAAATGACACTGTCGGAAGCCAAAGTTGTGAATGATAGTTCTGTTGCGTTTACGGTACCGTCTGCTGTTGTAACATAGGCTTTATAGTAGTAAGTAGTGTAGGCTGTCAAGCCGGTTATATTCGCCGAAAAATTAATGCCACTGACAGTTCCGCTGATATGTTCTGTGTAGCTTCCGCTGGTTGTACCGTAGTTGAAACCGCGTGCGGTAATGGGTTTTGAGCCTTGGGCATACGAAGCATTCAGTGTGGCGGTAGTTGTTTGTATGTTAGTAGCATCGTTGGTGGTTACGGTAGGAGGAATGGGTGAAGTAGTAAAGCTTTTTTCGTTGCTGTACACTGTTCCGTCTGCTGTTGTAACGTAAGCTTGATAGTAGTAAGTAGTGTTAGCCGTCAAGCCGGTTATGTCAGCCGAAAAGTTAGTGCCGCTGACAGTTCCGCTGCAAGAAGACGGGTAATTTCCACTTGATGTACCGTAGCGAAAACCGCGTGCAGTAATGGTTTTTGTTCCTTTTACAAACGAAGCGTTTAGTGTGGCGGTTGTTGTGGTGATATTGTCGGCATCGTTTGCAGTAACGGTAGGCGGCAAACAAAATTTATAGGCTGCAGCTCCTCCGTTCACGCCCCAAATATAGATAAGTGCATTATCTTCTCCCGTAACAACTTCTATTGGAGTATGTGTTAAACCGGAAACATTGAGCGATACGGTTGAAGCAATTTCGACGGGAGCATTCATGTTATCTACGTTATAAACGGTAACAGTTCCATCGGTGTTGGTGGGAACAACCACATATTTTTTTGAACGTAACTCAAAGTAGGCCATGCCACCACATGGCGGATTTGATGGTAGATTTAGTGTTGTTTTGCCGGAATAGGATTTATCCGAATTCATGGTAACCAAAATTGGTTTAATTCCTGCGCCTGAAACCCAAAAAGATAAATTATCTACAATGCAAATGTCGGAGTTGATAGGAATACTGTCTCGTAGATTTGTAAAAGCAATAGGATTTGCTATATTCGATATGGTTCCGTTTGAAAAAGTCCATACGGAAATTTGGTCACTTGTATTAGTAGTAGCTCCAACAATATATCCTGAACCGTTATTAAAATTGCCATACATATCCAAATAGTCAATGCGGCCACCCATTGATGATGCTGTTCCACTGGTAATTTCGGTTACAGTTGTGCCTATTATTTTGCTGGCTTTAAAAATATTTGTCATTCCATATGCACCTTCTGTTACCAATTTATTGCCGTTATTATCAATACAGATACAAAAACCTGTAAAATAATTGCTGCTAATAACTTCCCCTGTTATTTCTGCACCTGTTGAAGCATTTATGACATGTATTTGTGTGTGCCCTTTATCTATTACATAGAGTTTGTTATTGTAAAAATCCATGTCCCGACAGTTATCTCCTGTGTTCCATGAGTAATTAGTGGTGGTTATCCATTGCTGTTCTAAAAACGGAGTAGCTTGAAGGTTGTATGTATATGCAACGAAGAATAAAATTAATACTAAGTATTTTTTTAGGGCGTTATGCAGTTTCATGTTGTCTGTTTTTAGGTTGTTTTTGTTTCTTAAGCAGTTGCAAAAAATAGAGTGCCACAAACGGCAGCAGACACCATGCGTTGCCCAATGGTGCTGTTGTTTCTATATCCACGCCGGTGTCATCAGTGGCATCTTCTACACCCAAGTCCGGTGTTTCTCCGCCAAAATCGCCGCCTACGGTAGGCGGTGCCATCATCGGGCTGAAAGGTGTTACCATGGCCAACAGTTCTTCACTTTCTTCTGTGGTAGTAACTTCACGTGTGTTTGTCGTGTTTTTGCTGCGGAAAGTGATGTTGCTGCTTAACGTGCCTGTACTTGTAAAGTTGTTTGATGATGTACGGGAGAGTTTACGATTAGAGGAAAAATTACTTGTCCCATTGCCAAAAGAACCGGTGCCGAAAGAGGTGCTTTTCAGCGGTTTTGAAAAATTATAGTTCACCCGTGTTGTTGCTGTGGTTTTGTTGATAGTGGAAGAACGATAATTTGATTGGTAGTTTGTTGTTGCCCTTTGTGTTGGCACCAAACTATGCCAATGATAAGTTGGCACATTATATGTGGATTCTCTTTGCCATTGTTCAGAAACAATGCCGATATGGTTATTTTGGGGTTGCCCAATTTTCCAATCCAACAATTTTATTACGCCGGTTCCTGCGCAAATAGTTATGGCAAGTATTAACAGAATTTTTTTCACCAATTAAAAACTTAATAAGTTAATCACTTTAATTTAATGTCACAAGTTTAGGATTTGTCTATTTTAAAAAATCATTTTAAACGGTTTTTCGCATTCGTTGCCAATTAGCAGATAAACCGCCTTTGGCAGATGCAGTGTAACTGTTTCTCCTTTTTTGATTGAAAAATCCTGTATGCGCGAACCATTTATACTGTAAATAACAATATGTTGTTCTATCGTACTGCGAACATAAACATTTTCGTTGTCGTTCCATGTTTGCAGTGTGTATGGATAGAGCGTTGGGTTGTTACTATCCGTGGTTGTTCCGGTTTCGCCTATTTCCTCCATAATGCCGATATATGGAGCTGTTTGCATCACAGCAGGAGTTGCCTGTACATAACATTCAAATGCGGGAATATCCGTGTTGCTTGTTTGTCGTGTAAATATCTGATTCTGTATAATATAACAGGTTCCTATGGTTTGCTTGCGCAGGGTGTTGTTACCATAATAGTTGAAGGTAGCTGAGTTGCCGTTGTTGTACAGCCCGAAAGTTGCATTGTTGATACTGTGTGTGGTATCGGCAGAATGAAACGTGATTTCGCGGTTGTTGAGTGCAAGCGATTGTACTTGAATAATGTAAGGTGTATTTTTGGCAATTACAGTACCATTTGGTGGTGTCGGAGTATCTTGCCAGCGTTCGATGAAAGCTGTAGAAGTATTGTCGTTCAATTGTTTAAGCAGGAATTTTCCTGAACTGTTACGATAGGGTAAGATTTCTTGGTTTTTCCCGTAGGTTACTTTTGTAACATCGAACGGAAAAATAATGGTGTACCACAAATTGCGTGTAAAACTTTGTACGTACTGAACAACTCCCGTAACTTCTATGGTGTTGTCTATGGTGTTGTCTATTTGTCCGCCATGATAAAATTTAATATCACCACCAAATGGTGTAGAAAGAGCTTTGGTTTCTCCGTTTCCAATAATCAGTTGTTTGTAGTGTGTTGTCAGCGTTTTTTCTGCACCATATACGGTAGTACCGTCTGTTGAGGTAGTGGCAAATGCGCGGAACATATAAGTGGTATTGTGGTGCAGTCCTGTAATATTTGCTGAAAGTG
>JAQUTW010000063.1 GCA_028694215.1 Paludibacteraceae bacterium
AGGCAAAAACAGAGGTTCATTGCCCTTGTAAATTGCGGTAGTTTCACGTCCTTCGTTTTCATAAATGGGATAGCCTATAAAATCACCGATTTTCATAGGTGCGGTATAAATTTCGCCAATGCCCGATTGCAATGGCTGTCCGAGAATAGAGGCTATATTATTGAAATAAAAACTGACACTGCCGCCCGCCTTTCGCACGGTTTCTCCTTCGTCCAATAAATATGGCATAAAATACATATCCAATATGCCGTTAGTTCCATCGCTGTATGCTTCCACTTCGTACCCTTGTGGCATATTTACACTCGGCTGTGATTGTAAAATGATAAATATTTTTTGAGAATTTACGTCATTTTTGGGTATTCTGTTTACAACCTTTCCTTTTATGTAGGGTAAAAATGCGTCTTCGCCCACAGTTACGGTTTTACGCGAATACTGTTGACCGAAAACGGCTATGTTTGAAACTGCAAAGAGTAATATAAAGAGGTATTTGCGCATTATTGTCGATAAAGTTTCACTTGTTAAACTTTCCGAACCAATATTTATAGGCAGACAACAACACATCGGCATAGTCGTCAATTGCCGAATAGCAACTTAAATCAGTAGGTACAACTTCGCCTATTTGTTGCAACGTGGCTATTTCGTTTTGAATGTTTGTAAGTTTACGGTAATCGGGCAAAAGCGATTTAAGCGTAGTCAAATATTGCTCAATGGCGTCGGTTTGTAGGGGCGACATTTTTTGGCAATATTCAATTTTTGCGGCGTGAATTTGTTTTTCGGCGGCGTTGGAACGGGCAATTTCGGCATCGGAACATATTCCCGAACAGAGCAGTCTTTCGAGCGGACGAATTTTTTCTTCCAATTTACGGGTTTCTATCGTGTCCTGCATTTCCACATTTTTAAAAATCTGTGAAACACGGTTCATACGTTTTGTAATGTGTTCACCGAGTAGTTTTTGCTCGTTAGCAAGGTTGAACAGCCGTTTGGCGTTGTCGCCTTTTTTAGTTGCGGCTTGCGGATTTTTCATCGCCTTGTTTTTCATTTGGTCGGCATACTGCTGCGCCCACTTTTCCTGTTCGGCATCGCTCATTTCGCCCACTGTTTCTAATTCCTGCATTGAAATTCCGTATTGTTCGCTAATCACCTTTTCTGCCGCTTTTCGTCCTTCGGCTTCGTTGCCGTTTGAGTTTTGCAGTTTTTGCACATCAGATTTATTCAATCCTGATTGACGAATGGCGTTTGACACGATTTTATTCTTGTTCTTTTCAGTATCTGCCTGTGCATCGGCGTGAATACGGTCTATGGTTTGGCGGATTTGTTCTTGCACTTTGTAAATTCTATCGCTAAATCGGTCAATTTCTGCTCTATCTGCTGTGCAATTACCGGTGGGCGGACTTGGCAATTGACTCAAAAAGGCTTCGGGAGTGGATTGTGCTTGAAGGACAGAATAAGCAACAAGCATAATTGCACATAAAAAAATATAACGTTGTTTACTTATCATAATCAATTAAATTCCTGATACTTAACTTTTATAATTTGGTTTCACTGACTTGTCTTCGCTGCTCGACATAGCTCACAATTTCGTTTTGGCTCTGGCTCACAGCTTGACAAACTAACTTCGTTGATTTGTTTCACGACTCGGCAAAGTTCAAACAAGTTTGACTTTGCTCTCACTGTTTCACAAACTCAACCCTGCGATTTTTGGCTCTGCCTTCGGGCGTTTCGTTGGAGTCTATCGGTTTGCTCATTCCGTGTCCTTTGGCGGAAAGTCGAGCGGAGTCAATACCCAATTGTTGTAATTTGTCACACACGGCTTTAGAGCGGGCTTCCGAAAGGGTTTGGTTGGCGGCGGCGTTTCCGGTGTTGTCGGTATGCCCTTCTACCGAAAATTTCAGGTCGGGATATTTTTGAAGTATGCTGAAAATTTCGTTAATGGTTCCCATTGATTGCGGTTTAATGGTGGCTTTGCCCACATCAAAAGTAATTCCGTAGGTAATGATTTTGCCGTCGGTCAAAAGTTTGTCATACAACGGAACGGCGCCTTTGGCAATGCGAATGTTTTTGATATGTGTTGCGCTGTTGTCTTCCGGTCCGCGAGCAAAGAATTTTACTTTTGCCGGTTTTTCGGCAATGTTGGGTATGTTTGCCACACGCTTGGAGTCCATATATACTTTTATCGCCCGTTTGTTGAACGATAAAGCGTAATGGTGCCATCCATTACTGTTGTCGTAGGTATCTTCGCTGTTTTTTTCGTTGGCATTGTTGTTCCAATTGAAGAGGAATCGGGTGTTGTCTTTCCAAAAAAGTGAGTTTGCAATTACTTCATCGTTGCTGTTCATAAATTCAACGCTGGTTTCGCCTTCGTTGCCATCAATAAACAAGTCAAATTCAAGCGTAAATTCATCGGGGAGTTTAAAGGATTCTTCTTTGAATAAAGGCGTTATGTAGGTGTAACCTACGAGTGCAATGACGTTTTCGCCATTGATTTGGGCTATTTCGGCATTGCCTTCTATCAAGTCCCATTTGCTCGGGAACTCGCCTTTGCGTTCACCTTTCAGATCGTCTTCAAAAATGACTTCATTACCGGGAACAAAATCGTATTTGGCGTACGAAACATCGGTTTTGGATGAATTAGAAAACGTTGTATCCGCATTCCCGTTTTTATTGCTTTGAGAGGAATTTTGTTTTTCTCCTATCTTCTTACCGGCTTTTTTAACCGCATCTTCCGATTTGTCCAACGCTTTGTCGACAGCAGCATCGGCTTTGTCTTCAATACGTTGCTCCACCTTTTCTACAACTTTTTCCTTTACTCGGTTGCCCATTTCTTCAAGCCATGACTGGGCTGAAACTTGTATGCTTGTCGTTAAAAACAAGCCACATATAAAAACTATCGACTTTTTCATAACAAAACTGTATTAATATTGCAATTAAGTGAGTTTAAGTGCAAAATTAGGTTGCTATAAAATGGTGTGATTGTAAAAAAGCGACAAGTTACTGTAGGGTTCCTTCGGCTCTGCCGGAAAACATTTTTGTAATTTGCAGGTTTCGTTTGAAAAAATAATTGGGCGTTTCGCCAATAATGGATTTGAAATCATTAATAAAATGGGCTTGGTCGAAATAGTTCCCATCAAAAACCAACTCTTGATAATCTATGGCTTTTTCGTCTTTGATTTTAGTCCACAGATAGTCCAAACGCACTATCCGCATCAGTGTTTTGGGCGTAACGCCCGTGCGTTTTATAAAATTTCGTTCCAATGTACGTTGACAGACAGGACAATCTTTTACAATGTCTTTTAATAATGTTGTTGTGCCTTTTTCCATAATTTTATCGTAAAAAACATCAATGACATCAGGTTGATAGGGTGTTTGTTGAAAGGAGTTTGCGAAATCGGTAAAATGATTTATTCGTTCATCGGTGGTTTTAAGTTGTGATAATTCGTTCCAAAGCGGCTGAAAAATAGTGTCTGGCAAGTCAATGCTTCGTTTTGAAATGGGAGTCAGGTCAATATAGAAAACGCGCGAAAAAACCGTTGGTTTGCAAATAATTATAAACGTGTCCATCGTTCCGTAAAAGTTCAGCACAATGGATTTAGGAATAATGGGCGCGGCAAAAAATGGTTCGAGCTGTATGTTTGTTTCGCCCAATATCAAGGGGCAATCTTTAAAGTGAAAAACAATGGAAATATCGGGGCGCGGAATAAATTTCTCCGCCAAAAAAGATTCATTGAAGAAAATCTCGAATTGACGGACAAGCCACTCATTGCTTTCATTATTTCTATAAAATTTAACGCCAAGCATTGAATCGGTGTTGGGTTGGTGTAGGTATATTTGTCATAATGCTGTTTCGTGTTCGTGTTATGGCTGCTAACG
>JAQUTW010000040.1 GCA_028694215.1 Paludibacteraceae bacterium
GGACTTGCCTCACGGATTATTTCTAAAATCACTGCACTAACCATGATACAATACCTGAATCTGTTCGTCTTTAACAGAAAACTTAACGCCGTCAAAATAAATCTTACCTAAATGCACAACGGGTAATTAAAGATAAATTTTATAATGATGAAAAAAACAATTTTTACAGCTATGACAGCTATGCTTTTGGTGGGTTGCTGCGGCAACAAAAAACAGGCGTTAAGCACGCCTGAAATTGAGAAATTCAACTATACAGTCGATCAGTTTGCCGATATGCAGATTTTGCGTTATCGTGTACCTGGAATTGAACAACTTTCTTTGCAGCAGCAAGAAATGCTTTATTACCTGACGGAAGCAGCTTTACAAGGACGTGATATTTTGTACGATCAAAACGGGAAATACAATTTGACCATTCGTCAGCTGTTGGAGGCTGTTTATACCGATGTGCAACAAGATACCGCAAGTGCTGATTTTAAGGCATTAGAAACGTATTTGAAACGTGTTTGGGTGTCGAATGGCATTCATCATCACTATGCCGGCGACAAGTTTGTTCCCGAATTTTCACAGTCATTTTTTGAAAAATCTGTCAAACAATTGCCTGCCGAACAATTGCCTTTGCGCGATGGCGAAACGGTTGACGACTTGTTGGCAGAACTCATTCCTGTAATATTTGATCCTGCCATTGATGCCAAACGTACCAATCAGGAAGCCGGCGTTGATCTTGTAACAACTTCTGCCGGAAATTATTACGACGGCGTTACACAAACCGAAGCGGAAGATTTTTATGCCAAAATGAAAGATCCGAATGATGCAGAGCCCATTTCGTATGGTTTGAACAGTCGATTGGTTAAAAAAGACGGTATCGTTCAGGAGGAAGTCTATAAAGTTGGTGGACGTTATTCCGCAGCTCTCGAAAAAGTAGTTTTTTGGCTCGAAAAAGCTGCTGCTGTGGCAGAAAACGACCAACAGCGTGCCGTTATCGAAAAATTGATTGAGTTTAATAAAACGGGTAATTTGCGCACATTCGACGAATATGCCATTCTGTGGGTGACAGACACGGCTTCGACCATTGATTTTGTGAATGGATTTACCGAAACTTATGGCGATCCACTCGGCATGAAAGCTAGTTGGGAATCGATTGCTAATTTCAAAAATACGGAAGCTACCAAGCGTACAACCATTATCAGCGACAATGCACAGTGGTTTGAGGATAATTCTCCTGTAGCCAAGGAATTTAAGAAAGAAAAAGTAAAAGGTGTAACGGCGAAAGTGATTACGGCAGCCATTCTTGCAGGCGATTGCTATCCAACTACGCCGATTGGCATCAATTTACCGAATGCCAATTGGATTCGTGCAGCACATGGTTCCAAATCGGTAACCATCGAAAATATTACAGAGGCTTATGATCAATCGGCTCACGGCAACGGCTTTGCCGAAGAATTTGCATGGAGTCCGGTCGAAATTGCTTTGATGGATACTTACAAAAACCAAACCGATAATTTGCATACCGATTTGCATGAATGTTTGGGACATGGTTCGGGTAAATTGTTGCCCGGTGTCGATCCCGATGCGCTCAAATCGTATGGTGCTACTATCGAAGAGGCGCGTGCCGATTTGTTCGGACTTTATTTCATGGCTGACCCGAAAATGGTCGAACTGGGACTTCTGCCCAACGATTCGGCTTATAAAGCGCAATATTACAGCTATTTTATGAATGGTTTGATGACACAGTTAATGCGTATTGAACCCGGGAAAAATATTGAAGAATCGCACATGCGCAATCGTCAGTTGATTGCCAATTGGGTATATCAAAAATCGCAGGCAGATGGCGATAAGGCTGTAGAAATGTGTGAACGCGGAGGAAAGATTTTTGTGGTTATCAACGATTATAAATTGGTACAGAAACATCTTGGCGAATTGTTGGCCGAGATTCAACGAATCAAATCGACCGGCGATTACGCTGCGGCTCAAGCTATTGTAGAAGATTATGCCGTGAAAGTGGATCAAAAACTTCATACCGAAGTGCTTGAACGTTATGCCAAATTGAATATTGCGCCTTACAAAGGTTTTGTGAATCCGGTTTATAAAGCATCTTTTGATAAAACCGGCAAATTCACCGGCTTGTCGATTGATTACACCGAAGGCTATGCCGAACAACATCTGCGCTATTCAAAAGAGTATTCACCGCTGACGAAATAAGTAATATTAATCAAAATTAATATTCAATTTAAGGACAGCAAACTATTTGTTCCTCTTTCAAGTTAATCGAATGATTTAAGACTAATGAAAATCAATAATTATGGCAAAGCAGATAAAGAAAGATAAATGTATAGAAGAAACATTATGGGATTCGGCAAATAAACTTCGTGGTTCAGTTGAACCGTCGGAGTATAAACACGTTGTGCTGAGCCTCATATTTTTGAAATATGCAAACGACCGTTTTGAAGAACGAAAGACCGAACTTATAAATGAGGGCAAAGAGGCGTTTGTCAACCAAGCGGTCTTCTACAATGCAAAAAACGTGTTTTATTTGGAAGAAAAAAGCCGTTGGAGCTACATAATTGAGAATGCAAAACAAAATGACATTGCCATAAAAATCGACAAGGCTCTTGCGACCGTCGAGAAAGACAATCCGACACTCAAAGGGGCGCTTCCGAGTAACTATTATTCAGGTTTGGGGCTTGACAGCACAAAACTTGCTGCTTTGCTCGACGAGATAAACAAGATTAACACCCTCAAAGACCCACAGCACGATTTGATAGGTCGTGTATATGAGTATTTTTTGGGCAAGTTTGCCATTGCTGAGGGTAAGGGTAAAGGCGAGTACTATACCCCTAAAACAATTGTAAATCTAATCGCCGAGATGATTGAGCCGTATCGTGGCAAAATCTATGACCCTTGTTGTGGTTCGGGCGGTATGTTCGTTCAAAGTATGAAGTTTATCGAGCATCACCACGGCAACAAACGTGATATTTCGGTATATGGTCAGGAGTATACAAATACCACCTACAAATTAGCAAAGATGAATCTTGCCATTCGAGGCATAGCTTCAAATCTTGGCGAGTTGGCTGCCGACACATTCCATAACGACCAGCATAAAGATTTGAAGGCCGATTTTATTATGGCAAACCCTCCATTTAATCAAAAGGATTGGCGAAAAGACAACGAATTGAAAGATGATTCTCGCTGGAGCGGATACGAAACGCCGCCCACAAGTAATGCCAACTATGCTTGGATTCTAAATATAGCCTCGAAACTTTCGACTAATGGCGTTGCCGGTTTCCTTTTGGCAAATGGAGCACTCAGTGGTGAGGGACAGGAACTTTTGATTCGTGAGCAGTTGCTTAAAAACCATTTGGTGGAGGCTATCGTTATTCTACCTCGTAATATGTTCTACTCAACCGATATTAGTGTCACGCTGTGGATTCTCAACCGCAATAAGAAAGCGCGTACCGTTGAGCAAAACGGCAAACTCATCAAGTATCGCAACCGTGAGGACGAAGTTCTGTTTATCGACCTGCGCCAATGGGGAGAACCGTTTGAGAAGAAGTATATTCAATTCTCCGAGCAACAGATTTGTAACATAGCACAAAACTACCACAACTGGCAACGTGAGGGTTTCGAGGAAACTTATAAGAATGTGGCAGAATATTGCTATTCGGCAACATTGGAGGAGATAGCCGCAAAAAACTATTCGCTTGTGCCGAGCAAGTATATCGAGTTTGTTAATCGTGACGAAAGTGTTGATTTCGATACCAAGATGCGCACTTTGCAAGGCGAACTCTCAGAACTATTAAAGCAGGAAAGCGAATCGAAAGCCGACTTATTGAAACTTTTTAAGGAATTAGGCTATGGAATTGAATGAAAACAAAATAGCTATTTATCAGACAAAAGACGGACAATTATCGGTAAATGTCAAAATTGAAAATGAGACCGTTTGGCTATCTGCCAACCAAATGGCGGCTTTGTTCGACAGAGATGAAAAAACGGTAAGGAAGCATATAAATAATGTGTTTGCTGAAGGTGAATTAATTAGAGAAAGCAACACGCATTTTTTGCGTGTTGCTAATTCAGATAAGCCTGTAGCTTTTTACACGCTTGACGTTATCATTTCTGTTGGTTACAGAGTTAAAAGTCAGCAAGGTACCCAATTTCGTATTTGGGCTAACCGTGTTCTGAAAGATTATCTTGTAAAAGGATATGCGGTCAATAACAAGATTGTCAAGCAACAATACAATGAGTTGCGAAATTTGGTGCAGGTATTGGGACGAACCGTAAAAAATCAGGAAGTATTGACCGACACGCAAAGTCGTTCTTTACTGAATGTGGTGGTGGATTATTCTTATGCGTTGGACACGTTGGACAAGTACGATTATCAGCAATTGGAGGTTTCGCAAACCACTAACGAAGAAAAATTTCAAGCCACATACGAAAATGCAATGGCAGCGATTCGCAGTCTGAAAGAAAAATTTGGAGAAAGTGATTTGTTTGCCAACGAAAAAGATGATTCGTTTAAAAGTTCTATTGGACAAATTTATCAAACCTTTGACGGAAAAGATTTGTATCCGTCGGTAGAAGAAAAAGCCGCGATTTTGCTCTATTTGGTTACAAAAAATCATTCATTCAGCGATGGAAATAAGCGAATTGCTGCCACATTGTTCCTATGGTTCATGCAAAACAATGGTATTCTTTATGACGACAATCATAAAAAACGCATTAGCGATGGTACTCTGGTGGCTTTAACTTTGATGATAGCAGAGAGTAGGACGGAGGAGAAAGATACGATGGTAAAGGTCGTTGTTAACCTCATAAACAAGAACAATTATGAGTAAAAGCAACTATAAACGCCTTGGTGATTATATCCGCGAGGTCAATGTTCGCAATCGTGATTTGAAGGTTACGAAATTGATGGGCGTAAATATGGGGAAATTTTTTATGCCTTCGGTGGCAAATGTTATTGGAACGGATTTGTCCAATTACAAAATTGTTGACAAAAACCAATTTGCGTGTAATTTAATGCACGTAGGACGTGATGAGAAAATACCAATGGCAATAAAAACGGATGCAGACAAAATAATTGTGTCGCCTGCATATTTTGTTTTTGAGGTGATTCCACCTGTAGAGACGGTGTGCACACCGTCTCTACGACCCGAATATTTGATGATGTGGTTTCGCCGTCCAGAATTTGACCGAAATGCGTGGTTTTATACCGATGCAGATGTTCGTGGAGGAATGAACAAAGAAGCATTATTGGATATGCGATTACCCATTCCGTCCATAGCGGAACAACAGCGGATTGTTGCGGAGTATGAGGCATTGAGTCGTCGTATAGCGATTAACGAACAAATCTGTACCAAATTGGAAGAAACCGCCACCGCCCTCTACCGCAAAATGTTTGTCGACAACATCGACAAAGAAAATTTACCCGAAGGGTGGAGAATGGGAACGTTGGGAGATGTGGCAGAAATAACGATGGGACAATCTCCCGATGGTGAAACATACAATGAGGTCGGAGATGGTATGATTTTTTACCAAGGAAGAACTGATTTTGGAAATCGTTTTCCAAGTATTAGGATGTTTACTACAGATCCGAAGCGATTTGCAAAAAAAGGAGATATTCTATTAAGCGTACGTGCACCTGTTGGAGATATCAATATTGCGCCACACGATTGTTGTATAGGCCGAGGTATAGCATCAATAAAAAGTAAGATTAACTGTAATGGCTTAGTCTTCTATACTTTAATGAATTTATCTAAAGCTTTTAACGTTTCTGATGGCACAGGTACTATTTTTGGCAGTATAAACAAGGATGAACTGCATGAATTGAAGGTAATAGTACCAAAAGAATGCTCTGTTTCAGAATTTGAAAAACAGGTTAAAACTATTGACAATACTTACAAAAGTATTGATTTTCAGATTAAGTCTTTAAAAGAATTACAGTCTTTGCTTTTGGCAAAGATAGTGAGAAAGTAAAATTAATAAATATCAATGTTAGACCGTTTTCAAAATAAATACCGCATACCGTCCGCCCGTGCACAATGGCATGGGTACGATGGTGGGGCGTATTATATTACCATTTGCACCAAAAATAGGGAACATTATTTTGGTGAAATTGTGGGTGGTGCGGTTTGTGGTAGAGACGTGGCGCGCCGCGTCTCTACCACAAATGGAAATACCGATGAACCGGAAATGCAATTGTCGGAAATCGGGAAAATTGCGACGGAAAATTTTCAAAACGTTTCGGTGCATTATCCATACGCCGAAATCCCGTTGTTCGTGGTTATGCCCAACCATATTCACGCGATTGTGATAATTGATGGGGGAAAAATACCGTATGACCGGGGCGTAGGGATGCGGCGTGATCATGTAGAGACGCGGCGCGCCACGTCTCTACGGACAGAACAAATGACAGATATTGCAAATATGCAGGGCTGGTTATCCGTTGTTATTGGCGGATTGAAATCTGCCGTTACACATTCCGCCAACGAAAAAAATATCGAATTTGCGTGGCAGACACGTTTCCACGACCGCATTGTGCGCGACCAAAACGAATTGAACCGCATAGCAGAATACATTGAAAATAACGTTGCCAATTGGCATTTAGATGAATTGAATAAAAACGAATGACTATGACCCACTTTAACGAAAGCACCTTGGAAATGGCGATAATGGAGCTGTTTCAGAATGAGGGATACATATATCAAAATGGCGAGGAGATTCACAAAGAGATCTCCGATGTGGTGTTGCGTGATGACCTGAGGTCGTATCTCTCGGACAGATACGCAGAGCAAAACATTACTCCGCTTGAAACGGAGCGTGCAATCGCTCGGCTGACTGCCAATGTTGGTCAGTCGGTTTATGAAAACAACGTAGCCACATATAGACTCATCACAAAGGGATTTTCGTTGAAGCGGGATGTAGAAACGCGGTGCAATCATGATGTGGAGACGTGGCGTGCCGCGTCTTTACGAACAGACCTGTTCATTGAGCCAATCAATTTTGAAAATCCACGTGCAAACATTCTCAAAATCGTAAACCAGCTCGAAATAAAAGGTTCGGAAAAGCGAATTCCCGACGGGATAGTCTACATAAATGGCTTGCCGATGGTCGTACTCGAATTCAAAAGCGCAATCAAGGAAAATACAACCATTCGAGATGCCTACACGCAACTAACGGTACGCTATCGTCGTGACATTCCCGACCTGTTCAAATACAACGCCTTTGTGGTAATTAGCGACGGCGTGAACAACAAATACGGTTCACTCCACGCACCTTACGACTTTTTCTACTCGTGGCGCAAAGTCAATTCCGACGACAAGGAGCAGGACGGCATTAACTCGCTCCACACAATGATGCAGGGGCTATTCCGCCCCGAAAGGTTATTGAGTGTAATTAAAGATTTTGTATTTCTGCCCGACTCCTCAAAAAAGGAGTTAAAAATCGTATGTCGTTATCCGCAGTTCTTCGCAACACACAAATTAGCCGACAACATAAAACGGCACTCGAAACTTTCGGAGGGTGGCGATGGCAAAGGCGGAACATACTTTGGAGCGACAGGCTGTGGAAAGAGTTACACAATGCTGTTTTTGACTCGTATGTTGATGCAAGATAAGTTCTTTGCCAGCCCAACAATCATATTGATAACCGACCGTACCGACCTCGACGACCAACTGTCGGAGCAATTTGCCCAAGCAAAACAATTCATCGGCGATGATTGCGTGCAGACAGTCGAAAGCCGAGCCAAACTCCGTGAACATATTGCTGACAGAACGAGTGGCGGTGTGTTCCTCACGACGATACACAAGTTCACTGAGGATGCAAGACTGCTGTCGGAGCGTGCAAACATAATATGCATATCCGATGAAGCGCATCGTTCGCAGACCAATCTGTCGCAACAGGTGAAGCAGACTGCCGACGGAATAAAACGAACATATGGATTTGCCAAATACCTGCACGACTCCCTGCCCAATGCGACTTACGTGGGTTTCACCGGCACACCTGTCGATGCTACGCTCGATGTGTTTGGCGGAGTGGTTGATGCCTACACTATGACTGAATCGGTTGCAGACGGTATCACTCGCCGAATCGTGTACGAAGGGCGTGCTGCAAAAGTAATATTGGATAATGCCAAACTGCAAGAGGTAGAGGATTACTATAAAAAATGTGCCGACGAGGGAGCAAATGAGCATCAGATAGAAGAGAGTAAACGTGCGGTTACGCAAATGGAGAAGATCCTCGGCGACCCCGACCGATTAAAAGCCGTAGCTGAGGATTTTGTCGCACATTACGAAAACCGTATTGCTGAGGGTAGCACTGTACTTGGTAAAGCTATGTTTGTATGCTCCAATCGTGCTATTGCCTACAATCTTTACAAACAAATAGTCGCGCTGCGTCCTGAGTGGGCGGTAAAACAAAAAAAGTGTGTAAAGAACGATTTGTCTGAGTCTTATTATCAAATGGCAGCCGAACCGGCAGTCGAATATGGTGAGAAATCGGTTCCAATAGAACGAATTAAATTGGTGATGACACGTAATAAAGATGATGAAAAAGAATTATATGAATTGTTGGGTACGGACGAAGAGCGCAAGAAACTTGATTTGCAATTCAAAAATGTCAAATCCAATTTCAAAATAGCCATTGTGGTCGATATGTGGATTACGGGCTTTGATGTGCCGAGTCTTGACACAATGTATATTGACAAGCCGTTGCAACAACACACCTTGATTCAGACTATTTCTCGTGTAAATCGTGTATTTGAGGGTAAAGACAAAGGACTCGTCGTCGATTATATAGGCATCAAAAATAACTTGAACATTGCATTGAAACGCTATGCAGACGGAGCTCAAGATGAAACATCTATCGAGACAATAGAGCAATCTATAATTCTGGTAAAAGACGAATTGGATATTCTTAGGCGTATGTTCTCAAAATTTGATTATAGTCTCTTCACCAATGGAACACCTCTTGAACAACTTGGTGCGCTAAACAAAGGAGCAGAGTTCGTTCAAAAGACAAAAGAGCAGGAAACTCTATTTATGGGGCACACTAAAAAGATGAAATCGGCCTATAACCTTTGTAGTAATAGTGACGAGTTCTCGGCTAACGACCGTGAAGATATTCACTATTTTACCGGTGTGCGTTCTATTATTCACAAACTCACTGTAGGCGAAGCACCCGATGCCTCGCAGATGAATAATCGTGTTTCGCAAATGATTTCGGAAGCCATAAAATCCGAAGGCGTAGAAGAAATATTGCAGATAGATGATAAATCGGATAATATCGACTTGTTGAGCGAAGAGTATATGGCGCGTCTTGAGAAATTGAAATTGCCTAACACGAAGGTTAAACTTATGGAGCAGTTACTAAAGAAGGTGATTAGCGAGTTCCAAAAAGTCAATAAAATGAAAGGCGTAGATTTTTCAAAACGATTGAACGAGTTGGTCGTGAAGTATAACGATAGAAGCGATAATGCTGTGTTTGCTGATGAAGTATTAACTGAAGTTGCAAATCAAATGGCAAATTTGCTTAAAGAGATTAACTCAGAGAAAAAGTCCTTTGAAAAGCTCGGAATCACATACGAAGAGAAAGCTTTTTATGATATATTAAAAGCGATTGCCAAACAATTTAACTTTGATTACCCGGAAGAGAAACTGCTTTCGTTGGCCGAAGCTATTAAAAAAATTGTTGATGACAAATCCAAGTATACCGATTGGGCGGCACGTGATGATATAAAGGCGGAATTGAAGATGGATTTAATTCTTGTTCTTTCAGAATATGACTACCCACCTGTTACAAACGACGAGGTCTTCAAAGAAATATTTGAGCAAGCAGAAAACTTTAAAAAATATAACACTTTTTGAAAGCGGCAATCTCAAAGAATCAAGACAAAATGAAGATTGAAACATAATTTATAGACAACAACCTAACTAATTTCCTCAAAATGATTAGTTAACAAATCGCATCATCTTCAACAGAATCTTACATATCAGACTTTTCGCAATTTATGCCTAACTTTGCAAACCATAAAATTATAAACTCAAAAATATGTTTTCAGGAATAGTAGAAGAATTTGCGACAGTGGTTGCTATCGAACGTGACCGTGAGAATCTGCATTTTACGTTGCGTTGTTCGTTTGTAGATGAATTGAAGATAGATCAAAGTGTGTCGCACAACGGCGTTTGTCTTACGGTGGTGAAATTGGAAAATGGCACTTACACTGTTACTGCCATGAAGGAAACGCTTGATCGTTCAAACCTCGGTTTACTTAAAGTTGGTGACAAGGTTAATGTGGAGCGTTCGATGTTGATGAACGGTCGTCTTGATGGTCACATTGTGCAGGGGCACGTAGATCAAACAGCAAAATGTACCGAAGTGCGTAATGCCGACGGTAGTTATTATTTTCATTTTGTGTACGAAAGCACACCCGAAATGCGTCACCGTGGTTACTTGACGGTAGATAAGGGCTCTGTAACAGTCAATGGCGTAAGTCTTACGGTTTGTACGCCCACGGACAATAGTTTTGAGGTGGCGATTATTCCTTACACATTTGAGCATACCAATTTTTGCGAAATAAAAGTTGGCACTATGGTCAACCTTGAGTTTGATATTATCGGAAAATACATAGCCGGCATTTGCAAAGTTGTCTAAGTTTGTGTATTTTTGCAAACTAATATTTATCAAGCTCATAAATTTATCACTATGAAAAAATTAGCACTATTTAGCGTTATCGGGTTGATGGCGACAGTCATGTTGTTCTGCTCATGTAAAAGTGACAACACACCACAATGTTGGAACATGAACGTAAAGATTGTCATAAATGGCGAGGAATTAAGCAATAACACTTGGCTTTTCTGGGGTACAGGTGCAGAAGCTGATGCTGAATTAGCAAAGCGATTTGACGATGCTATCAATGCAGGCGATTCGACAGGTTCTCAAAAAAGCCGCGTCGCTATTGGCAAATCACAAAACGATTGTAAATGCGAGTGATAAAAACTATGTTGGTTTTTAGTCGCTACTAATACTAATAAACACTTGCGTTATCTATAGGCGCAAGTGCTTGTTGGTATTTGACAACAGGTTGTTGCCATACATTTTTTATTTTAATAAGGCTCGAATAATTTAACATTGAAATTATGTTTGCAAGCAAATCTCTTTTCAGAAAAATATCTTTTTCGGGCTTGCTGTTACTTGTTGTTATTGGCGTTTCGGCACAAAACATCCCTGAAAATTTGTCGTACACACAAATTTACAATTTTATTGATGAGTTGGCAATAGACCGTGTCATATCTATTAATTCGGTAGTAAAACCGTATAGTCGCGATTTTATTGCAGAGAAGTTGGTGGAGGCACAGTCCAAAGATTCGTTGCTGACCAAACGTCAAAAAGCCGATTTAAAATTCTATTTGAATGATTATGCGCTTGAATGTGATACCGTACCAAAAAACATTGTGAGTTGGACAGACAAAAAAACGTTTGCATTGTCGCTGTTGCAGCCATCGTTTCACTACTACAATAAGAATTTCAAAGCGCGTATTACTCCCATCATCGGTATGGATTTAATAGGAAATCGCAAGGGTTTGATTATGAAACGTTGGTGGGGAGCTGATTTTCAGATGGATATTGTGAACCACGTGTCAGTCTGGGGAAGTTACCGCGATTTGTCATATAATGGTAGCTGGCTGAGCGATGATTATTTTCCGACTGTTTATGATAAAATTTCGGGTGCAAAAATTGCTAAACCGACTTATCTGAATCAAATACCGGGTTGCGAATACAAAGAAGCGAATTACGGTGGCGATTATAGCGATGTACGTGCAGGTATTAAAGCCTATACATGGTGGGGTAGCATTGGTTTGGTAAAAGATGTGATAGAGTGGGGCGATAACTACAATGGTTCTAATATTATTTCCGGTCATGCACCGAGTTTTCCGATGATTACGCTGAATATAAAACCGTGTAAGTGGTTTGAACTGAATTATATACATGGTTGGTTGGTTAGTAATGTGTTAGACAGTACACACTATTTCGTAGAGGAAAATTATACCGATAGTACTTCTAAAATTCATTACCGTCCTGCCAATAAATTTATTGCAGCCAATATGTTTACATTTACGCCAATACGCGGATTGGATTTGTCGTTTGGAAATTCCATTATTTATTCTGAAAACAATGTGCAGGCGGCTTATTTTATTCCCATTGCTTTTTACAAATCGCTTGATCATCTGCTGACAAAAGGAACCGGTGTTGAAAATCAAAATTCGCAGATATTTGTTAATGTCAGTTCGCGAAATATCAAGCATTTACACCTTTATGGATCGGTTTATATTGACGAAATAAGTTGGAGTCGTTTGAGTAAAGATAATCCGGCAGAAAATCCCGTTTCGTACAAATTGGGTTTTAATGTGAGCAACTGGCCGGTGAAAAATTTATCGTTACAGGGCGAATTTACGCGCACAAATATTATTAATTACAAACATTCCATACAAGTGCTGACTTTTGCTTCCAATAGTTACAATTTAGGACATTATTTAGGCGACAATTCGCAGGATATTTATGTGGCACTTAATTATAAACCGATTCGTAGCTTGAATTTGAATTTGTCGTACACGAATGCAACAAAATACAATGATTACGAGTATGTTAGGAAGGGAGTCGTTAATGCTATATCGCAGAAACCTTTCAATGAAAAAACATGGCAAAACGATATTGTGGAATTTGATGCTGTTTATGAAGTGGTTAATAATGCTTATGCACGTATCAATATTCAGTGGAACAATGCACAAGGCTTTGATTTGGCTTCGCAACCGCTCGAAACGCCGGTGCCGTGCGAAAATCGTTTGACCGCTCAACAATATCTCGATAAGTTTTCCCCAAAAATGTATCAAGGTCAAAATTGGACATTTACCGTAGGTTTTAGTTTTGGTTTCTGATTCTTTGCTCTGAATATAGTTCAGAATTGTGCGTTTCAACATAAAAATATGTTGTTTGGCATAAATTACATAAATGATTTATACCTCTGTATTTTTTTTGATTTTCTGTCAAATTCTTCACAATTTGTTATTTGTTAGGCTTTTTCAAAATAAAAATTTTACTAAAATTGCCATTTTTGTTTTATTTTGTCAAATTACACATCTATTTTTTTGTTCCTATCATAAAAAAGAGTACCTTTGTAACTTTAAAAAATGAAGTAAAGATATGGCAAAATTTAAAGGAACTGTAGTGGTAAATACAGATCGTTGCAAAGGCTGTGAATTGTGTGTTGAAGCATGCCCTTCACATATTTTGGGGATGTCTCAACATTGTAATACCAAAGGTTATCACTATGTTGAATTGAAAGATGAGGAGGCGTGTGTCGGTTGCGCATCGTGCGGATATGTATGCCCCGATGCCTGCTTGACCATTTACAAAGTAAAACTTTAAAGATTTCTGGAATTATGGAAGAAATAAAATTAATGAAGGGGAATGAGGCAATTGCACATGCAGCCATTCGTTGTGGTTGTGATGGCTATTTTGGCTATCCTATTACTCCTCAGTCGGAGGTTATGGAAACTCTGATGAAAGAAAAACCTTGGGAAACAACCGGAATGGTAGTACTTCAAGCCGAAAGTGAATTAGCAGCCATTAATATGGTTTATGGTGGAGCCGGATGTGGAAAGAAGGTCTTTACATCGTCTTCAAGTCCGGGTGTCAGCCTCAAGCAGGAAGGCATTTCGTATATTGCTTGTGCCGAGTTGCCGTGTCTGATAGTAAATGTTATGCGTGGCGGTCCGGGATTAGGTACCATACAACCTTCGCAAGCCGATTATTTTCAGGCCGTTAAAGGTGGCGGACATGGCGATTATCGTTTAATAGTTTTAGCGCCGTCGAGTGTTCAGGAAATGGCAGATTTTACTGTTTTGGCATTCGATTTGGCATTCAAATATAATACACCGTCGATGCTGTTGGCCGATGGTATTATTGGTCAGATGATGGAGAAAGTGGTTTTGCCGCCATTTGTGCCACGGCGTACCGATGAAGAAGTACGTAACCAATGCCCTTGGGCTACCACAGGAAAAGTTGGCAGAAAAAGTAATGTTATAACTTCTTTGGCATTGGAAGCTGAAGTGATGCAGGAAACCAACTTGCGTTTACAACGTAAATATGCTCAAATAGTGGAACATGAAGTGCGTTTTGAAGAGGTACAATGCGATGATGCCGATTATATATTGGTGGCATTTGGCTCTTGTGCCCGCATTGGTGAAAAAGTTGTAGAGTTGGCGCGTAATGAAGGTATAAAACTTGGATTGTTACGTCCTATCACATTGTGGCCGTTCCCGACAAAAGAAATTCAGCGTTTAGCAAAACAGGTAAAAGGATTTATGAGCCTTGAACTGAGTGTTGGTCAAATGGTGGAAGATGTTCGTTTGGCAGTCAATGGATTAGTGCCTGTAGAATTTTATGGTCGTCAAGGCGGCGTAGTGCCGTTGGCAGAAGAGACATTGGTCGCTTTGAAACAAAAACTTGTTAAATAACAGAAGATTATGACAGCAAAAGATATCATTAAACCGGAGAATTTGGTTTACACCAAAACGAAAATTATGACAGATACACCTATGCACTATTGCCCGGGATGTAGTCATGGTGTGATTCATAAATTAATATCCGAAGCAATAGAAGAGATGGGCATACAGGATAAAACTATTGGTGTAGCACCTGTCGGCTGTGCGGTTTTTGCTTATAATTACATTGATATTGATTTTCAGGAGGCGGCTCACGGACGTGCTCCCGCAATTGCGACAGCAATAAAACGCTTACAACCTGATAAATGCGTGTTTACTTATCAAGGCGATGGCGACTTGGCTGCCATTGGTACGGCTGAAACAATTCACGCTTGTAATCGTGGCGAAAATATTGCCATATTCTTTGTCAATAATGCCATTTATGGAATGACCGGTGGACAGATGGCTCCGACAACACTTGAAGGAATGAAAACAGCAACCTGTCCTTATGGTCGTAATACAGATTTGTATGGCTTCCCTTTGAAAATCAGTAATTTATTGGCTGAATTGGATGGAACATGTTATGTAACTCGTCAAAGTGTTCACAAAGTTGCGAATATTGTTCGTGCCAAAAAAGCGATAAAGAAAGCATTGCAAAATTCCATGGATGGGAAAGGCACATCGGTAGTTGAGTTTGTGTCAACTTGTAATTCAGGTTGGAAAATGTCGCCTCACAAGGCGAACTTGTGGATGGAAGAAAATATGTTTGCCAAATATCCGTTGGGCGATTTGAAAGATACGGAAAAGAAACACTACGAAAAGTAATAAAGAGATGAAGACAGAAATTATTATAGCCGGATTTGGTGGACAAGGTGTTTTGTCGATGGGCAAAATTTTGGCTTATGCAGGATTGCTTCAAGGTAAGGAAATTACATGGATGCCGGCTTATGGACCGGAACAACGTGGCGGAACTGCCAATGTTACAGTTATTTTGAGTGACGAACGTATCAGCTCGCCAATTTTACAACAATTTGATATAGTGGTTGTGCTTAATCAACCTTCTATGGATAAGTTTGAGCCTCGTGTAAAAGCCGGTGGTATTTTGTTGTATGACAGTAACGGCATGACACGTAAACCGAAGCGTAAGGATATTTCCGTTTATCGTATTGATGCAACGGATATGGCAACAGAAATGAATGCACCGAAAACTTTCAATATGTTGGTGTTGGGAGGTTTGCTCACGGTTGCACCGGTTGTGGCAGTAGAAGATGTGATGTCCGGTTTGAAAAAAACTTTGCCTGAACGTCATCATCACTTATTACCTGCTAATGAAGCGGCATTACGTAAGGGGATGGAAATTATCGAAAAAGAAAATTGATATATTTAAAGCAGTTTATTTTTGTAAACTGCTTTTTTGTTCATTCATAGAATAAGGTTTGTCACTTAAATTAGTAGATATTAAAAAGTGGTGCTATATTTGCACAGAAAAATAATACGAGACATCCTCTCAATGTTTTAAATATAAATTATGGGCGAAATTATCAGTGGTAGAACATTGGCAGCTTCATTAAAGCAAAAAATGGCAGAAGAAGTTGCTACATTTGAAAGTAAATATGGTCGGGTTCCACAACTGACTGTAATTCTTGTAGGAGAAGATCCCGGTAGTGTTTCGTATGTTACAGGAAAAGCAAAATCCTGTGCCGAAGTTGGCATAAACAATAGCACTGTTCGTTTGTCGGATAAAACAACCGAAGAAGAATTGCTGACTCTGATTGCTCAATTAAATACTGACGATGCCGTAGATGGCATTTTGGTGCAATTACCATTACCCAAGCACATTGATAGTGATAAAGTTATTGCTGCAATAAATCAGGAGAAAGATGTAGATGGCTTTCATCCGCTCAATGTAGCGGCATTGTGGCAAAAACAACCTTGTACCTTGCCGTGCACTCCGAAAGGAATTATAAAAATGTTGAAAAGTAAAAATATTGCTATGGCTGGAAAAACGGCAGTGGTTATTGGTCGTAGCAATATTGTCGGTTTGCCGGTAAGTAAATTATTATTGGACGAAAATGCTACGGTAACTATTTGTCACAGTCGGACACCAAATTTGAAAGAAGTCTGTTTGAAAGCTGATATTTTAGTGGTAGCTATCGGACGTCCTAAAATGGTAACCGGTGATATGGTAAAAGAAGGTGCTGTTGTAATAGATGTTGGTGTGAATCGCAATCCGGAAACCGGTAAATTGTGCGGTGATTGTGATTTTGACAGTTGTGTAGAGAAAGCATTATTTATTACACCGGTACCTGGTGGAGTAGGTCCTATGACTATTTGTTGCCTGATGGAAAATACAATCGAATGTTTCTTGAAAAAGCACTGAAACATGAGATTATAATTTTGATTTTCTGGTGATTAGATGAGATGTGATGACTTGTGTCTGGCATTCATGAATTGGCTAAAAAAAATTTGGTGTATTGCGACAAAAAAAGTAACTTTGCACCGCTTTTAAGAACACTATAACTTTTTAAAAAATAAAGATTATGATTAAAGTAGGTATTAATGGTTTTGGCCGTATCGGACGTTTTGTTTTCCGTGCTGCTCAAACAAGAAATGACATTCAAATTGTCGGTATTAATGACTTGTGTCCGGTTGATTACTTGGCTTATATGTTGAAGTATGACACTATGCACGGACAATTTGCCGGAACTATTGAAGCAGATGTTGAAAAAAGTCAGTTAATTGTTAATGGAAAAGCTATTCGCGTAACAGCTTGCAAAGATCCTAACGAATTGGCTTGGAACGCTGTTGGAGCAGACTATGTTGTTGAATCAACAGGCTTGTTCTTGACAAAAGAAAAAGCTCAGGCTCATATCAACGCCGGTGCAAAATACGTTGTAATGTCGGCTCCTTCAAAAGACGATACTCCGATGTTTGTTTGCGGTGTAAATGAAAAAACTTATGTAAAAGGAACACAATTTGTTTCTAACGCATCTTGTACTACCAACTGTTTGGCTCCTATCGCTAAAGTTTTGAACGATAAATTTGGAATCACAGACGGTTTAATGACAACAGTCCACTCTACAACTGCTACTCAAAAAACAGTTGACGGTCCTTCTATGAAAGATTGGAGAGGTGGTCGTGCTGCTTCCGGAAATATTATTCCTTCTTCTACAGGTGCTGCAAAAGCAGTAGGTAAAGTTATTCCTTCGTTGAATGGTAAATTAACAGGTATGTCAATGCGTGTTCCTACTTTGGACGTTTCTGTAGTTGACCTGACCGTTAATTTGGCAAAACCTGCTAAATATGATGAAATCTGTGCCGCTATGAAAGCCGCTTCCGAAGGTGAATTGAAAGGAATCCTTGGTTACACGGAAGATGCAGTTGTTTCTTCTGATTTCTTGGGTTGTGCATTGACTTCTATTTTTGATGCAAAGGCAGGTATTGCTTTGACAGATACTTTCGTAAAAGTAATTTCTTGGTATGATAACGAAATTGGTTATTCTAACAAAGTTCTTGATTTGATTGCTCACATGGCTAAAGTTAATGGATAAGTAGAATATAAACAATAAATACAAAAGCGGTCGACAAAATTAATTGTCGACCGCTTTTGTATTATAATATTTAGCTTTGTTTGTTTTAATTTTATTGCTGTCCGGTAAAACTTTTTTACAATAAAAATTTAGGCTGAACTCCTTGTTTGGAATTCAGCCTTTTTTCTTTCCTTTGTATGTACCACCAAACAACGAAAAGATATGGGCAAAAGTAC
>JAQUTW010000007.1:0-57159 GCA_028694215.1 Paludibacteraceae bacterium
GGGTCTGTTGCTCCAAATCCTGATATAATTTATCGGCATAGAACGGTGCAATCGGAGCCATCAGTTTGGCAACGGTTTTTCAGACAGGTGTAAAGTGTTTGATAAGCCGACAGTTTGTCGGTATCCATTGTGCCGCCCCAGAAGCGTTTGCGGTTGAGGCGCACATACCAGTTGCTGAGGTTTTCGCCAACAAAATCCTGAATGGCACGTCCGGCACGCGTAGGTTCGTAGTTTTCGTACTGCTCCGTAACCTCTTTTATCAAGCTGTTGAGCAACGACAAAATCCAGCGGTCGATTTCGGGACGCTCGGACACCGGAATTTCTTTTTCTTCGCCCGTAAATTTGTCCACATTGGCATAAAGTGCAAAGAACGAATAGGTGTTGTAAAGCGTACCGAAGAATTTGCGGCGCACCTCTTCGATGCCTTCGGGGTCGAATTTCAAGTTGTCCCAGGGCGAAGCGTTGGTCATCATATACCAGCGCAACGGGTCGGAGCCGTATTTCTCGATAGTCGAGAACGGATCAACGGCATTGCCGAGACGTTTTGACATTTTATTGCCGTTTTTGTCCAACACCAAACCGTTTGAAATCACATTTTTAAAGGCTACCGTACCGTCAATCATAGTGTGAATGGCGTGCAGGGTAAAGAACCAGCCGCGTGTTTGGTCAACTCCTTCACTTATAAAGTCGGCAGACCCCCCAAGCCCCCCAAGGGGGGTGTTGGAAGTGTGTACGAACTCCTTAATGGTATTTAATACGAAATCAAGTTTGGCTGAAACTTCCTCATTTGTAAATCGAATTACACGATAGCCTTGTTTTTCTATGGCCTGTGTGCGCAAAGCGTCATATTCTTTTTGTTCGGGATTATTATGGTAACCGCCGTCCACTTCGATAACCAATTTTTTATCCAAGCAAGCAAAGTCGGCAATGCTATCACCTATGATATATTGTCGCGTAAAACGACAACCTTCTATATTTCTGCCACTTAAATATTGCCATAATTTATCTTCTGCCGGTGTCGGATTTTTCCGTTGTTCTGCTGCCAACTCTTTCAAACGACCATATACTAACGGGTTGGCATCAGTGCAGCCCCCCATGGGGGGTTGGGGGGTCTGTGTCTCAAACGGATAATGCACCTGTGCATAAGGCATTGCGCCACTATCGAACCAAACGTCAATCAAATCGAGTTCGCGGTGCATTGGTTTGCCACCGGCAGAAACCAACACAATACCGTCCACGTAAGGGCGGTGCAAATCAATATTTTTCGGGTCGTAATTTCCCTTGCTGTAATCGCCGACCTTGAAATTTTTGTAGGGATTTTCTTTCATCACACCGGCGGCAATGGCTTTGTCTATTTCTGCAAAAAGTTCTTCGATGGAACCGATGCAGATTTCCTCTTTGCCGTCGTCGGTACGCCAAATGGGCAACGGAGTACCCCAATAGCGACTGCGGCTCAGGTTCCAGTCGTTCAGGTTTTCGAGCCACTTGCCAAAGCGTCCCGTGCCGGTCGATTCGGGCTTCCAATTGATGGTTTTGTTCAGTTCCATCATCTCTTCACGGCAAGCGGTACTCTTTATAAACCAGCTGTCTAACGGATAATAAAGCACCGGTTTGTCTGTACGCCAGCAGTGCGGATAGTTGTGTACGTGCTTTTCGATACGGAAAGCGGTGCCTGCGGCTTTCATTTCCATACAAAGGCGGATATCAAGATTTTCGGCCTTTTGAGCAGCCGCTTCATCGTATTTTCCGGCTACAGTAAATTGTGGGTCGTAGGCATTTTTAACCCATTGACCTTCATATTGTTTGTAAGCCTCTACGTTGACGCAGGCTTTTACAAATTCGGGGTTTAATTCGTCCAATTTCCAGTATTTTCCGGTGAAATCGACCATTGGGCGCGTTTCGTCTTTGTCGTTAATCATAAACAGCGACGGAATGCCGGCTTTTTTGGCCACAAAAGCATCGTCTGCGCCAAAGGTTGGTGCAATATGCACAATACCTGTACCGTCTTCGGTGGTAACGTAGTCGCCGGCAATGACGCGGAAAGCATCGGCTTTGCGGTTGATGATTTTGCCGTCTGCCACTTCGCACGGATCCACCCACGGAAAGAGCTGTTCGTATTCCAAACCTACCAAATCTGTACCTTTACATTCGCCAACAATTTCAAACGGTTCGGCTTTTTTCTCGCCAAAATAGTTATTTACCAATGCTTTGGCAATGACATAAACAGCAGGCGCATCGGTATATGGATTTTGCGATTTCACCAAACAATAGTCGATTTTTGGTCCAACGCAAAGAGCTGTGTTCGAGGGCAATGTCCACGGAGTAGTTGTCCACGCAAGGAAGTAAGCATTATCGCCAAAACGATTACCTTTTATTTTAAACTGTGCCGTAACCGTGGTGTCTTTCACATCGCGATAGCAGCCGGGCTGGTTCAATTCGTGCGAACTCAAGCCTGTGCCGGCAGCCGGCGAATAGGGTTGAATGGTGTAACCTTTATAAAGCAATCCTTTGTTATACAGCTGTTTGAGCAGATACCAAAGGGTCTCTATGTATTTGTTGTCGTAGGTGATATACGGATTTTCCAAATCGACCCAATAGCCCATTTTTTGTGTCAGCGAAGTCCACTCTTTGGTGTATTTCATCACTTCGCGACGGCAGGCGGCATTGTATTCGTCCACACTGATTTTTTTGCCGATATCCTCTTTGGTAATGCCGAGCATTTTTTCTACACCGAGTTCCACCGGCAGTCCGTGTGTATCCCAACCTGCTTTGCGCTGCACCTGAAAACCCTGCATCGTTTTGTAGCGGCAAAATGTATCTTTGATGGTGCGCGCCATCACGTGGTGAATGCCGGGCATTCCGTTTGCCGATGGAGGACCTTCAAAAAACACGAACGAAGGGCAGCCCTCGCGGGTTTCGATACTTTGGTGGAATAAATCATTCTCCTCCCACTGTTTCAACATTTCTTTGTTGATTTCGGAGAGATTAAATTGGGTGTACTCGTTAAACTTTTTCATCTATCTTTAAATAAATTCTACGTAACAATTTAATCTGCAAAGTTACAAAAAATGATGGTTTATGACAAAACAAAAACACAAGAGTAGATTTAAGAGAAATTCAGAGAATAAATATCTGGCAAAATCAACTATATTTATTTTAAATTTATTGGCAGTTTTAAATATTTCATCTATATTTGCAACAAAATATTTGCCTATGGAATAAAACTGCGTTATTGTACGCACATTTTTAAACTTTTTGGGAAAAGCGTTTGCTTTGTATATGCCCTGAAACCTCAGAAATTTCATAATATACACAAACCTAACAATTTATATAAGTCAACGCTCGTGCTGTTTTTAAGCGCGGGCAAAGTCTTATTTAATTGTTAGTGGGTTTTCTGAGGACCTCAGGGCGTGGATAAGATTCTATCCGCGCTTTCTTTATGTGCGTAAAACCTATACCCTTTTGGATGGAAAACCAACGGAGCATTCACTCTGCCAATTTTTAAAGTGAGTGAAAAATAAAATTTAAATGAATTATGGGATCTTATATCAATAAAAATCTATTAAATGGGGAAACTGTTATCTTTGAAACAAAATACCATTGGATTATTTTTTTGAAAATGTCATCGTTTCTTACACTTTTTATCAGACCTATTTTAAAAATGAAGTTTGATGAATTTGTTATCACCAACAAACGGGTTGTCGTAAAAACAGGTATCATCAAGAGAGAGACACTCGAATTGCTCAATAACAAAATTGAAGCCATTAATGTCAATCAAGGTATAATGGGACGTCTATTCAACTATGGCACAATCATTATATGCGGCACAGGAGGTACAAAATCTGCCTTTCCACGCATTAGTAACCCTATAGAATTCAGGAAAGCATTTCAAAATACATTATCATAATGTAGAAAGTTGTTCTCCAAACCATAATGATTTGGAGAACGTTTATGAAAGATAAATAGGGACTTCAAATTATCACTGTCTGGTAATTTTTTAGATAAGTCAAAAAATAGGGCTGATTCCATGTTACAGGAACCAGCCCTTTATGGTTACTTTGCTTTTACGGGCAAAACAACAAATAACAATGAGCAAAAGTACACATTTTAGCGGACAGTAGCTCTATAGTCAGATAATACAAAAGCTCTTCAAATCTATCGTGAAAATGAAGGGGAACGTTATATAAAACGCTTCGATGGCTGGACTCATTTAGTTGTAATGCTCTATGCCATAATATGCGTTTTGATTCTCTTCGTGAGATAAGCACTCCTCTACGAGCCGAAGCACGCAAACTTTTCCATATAGGTATCAGTATGATGACATTGTCAGATGCATAAAAAAACTGTCGATTTTACAACCGACAGCCTTTTTATGATTACCATTAAACCATTATTATTTACTGATTTTTTGAGTAAAAGACTTTCCATTTTGAGTCAACTGAACCATATAAATGCCGGTGTTCAAATCGGCAACATCGATTTGTGTATTTTGCGATACACGTGTCTGTTTTACCAAGTTACCAATAACCGAATAAATGCGAATATCGGCGCAGCCATTCCATTCCGGCATAGTTACATTCAAATAATTATCTTTCGACAAATAGACAGTACATTTATCAGCCAAAACCGTTTTTGTATCAACTGTTGATAGAAATTCCAGCCCGTCAACATACAGCGTGGAACCAATCTTTCCTGAAATATTCCATTCATGACCACCTCTCGACAATGGTGAAACACTTGAAGTTATGTCAATAATACACGTATCCGGTATATCGGCATTCTCATAATCAAGTATAAGCGTAAGTTGAGTCCATTCTGAAACAGTTTCTGTAAGTTGGTATATTTTTTTAGCTATTTCTTGTCGTTCTGATTTAGATCCATCCCATTTTTGCAAAGATACATACACCTGAGCCGTGTCTATTCCGGCAGGCATATATTTGTACCACAACCGCAATGCCTGTGGTCTATCGGTAAACGAGAATCCAAATCGAGGTTCTCCTGTCTGTATTGCAGCCAGATAATCGGCAGTTGCCATTTGTGCCGTATTGATTCTACCCATACCAAAGTCACTCATATCGTACTCACGCGACACCAATTTGGCGGCATAAGTACCAACTTTGGCATCTGTAGTTTGAATAACACTGGCACCAAACATATTTATAGTACCCCAATCAACAGGTTCCTCCCAAGAGTATATTAAATATCGAGACGTCTTCCAATTCTCAAAACTTGGATTTGGAATAGTATTTTGTGCATAAACAAGTGTTGCCACCACACAAAAAAGAGATAACAACATACTTTTTCTTTTCATAATAATCGTCAGAGTTTACCGTGCTGACACTGCACTTTTATTTTTATCAGCTTTAGAACGTTTTCAGTTTGCAAATATATGGATTTTTTTTATAATTAAATAGAAATCACAAAAAAATATGATATTTATTAAAACATTACTTAACAAATAAGTCAATCAATCATGTCAATGTAAGATGTTTATAAAAACTTACCACAGCAACAATACCTTTACGAAATATATCAATATCAAAATTTTCATTTGGTGAATGAATGGCATCAGATTCCAAACCAAACCCCATAAGAATGGTTTTTACACCTAATATCTGCTCAAACGACGAAATAATGGGAATACTTCCGCCACGCCGTACCGCCAAAGGTTTCACTCCAAATGCTTCTGCAAAACCGGCTTCAGCTGCTTTGTATGCCGGCAAATCAATTGGACAAAGATACCCTTGTCCGCCATGCATGGGCGTAATTTTCACACGAACACCTTTTGGTGCAACAGCCTGCATATACTCTACAAACATATTGGATATTTTCTCATGATCCTGATTGGCCACCAAACGACACGACACTTTGGCATAGGCTTTCGACGGCAGAACGGTTTTTGCACCTTCGCCTGTATAACCGCCCCAAATGCCGCAAATATCAAACGATGGACGACAACTATTGCGCTCCAAAGTATGAAAACCAACTTCGCCTCCCAACACATCAACATCAATAGCTTTTTTATATTGCGTTTCATCAAACGGGATTTGACGAATCATTGCACGTTCTTTTTCCGACAACGGCACTACATCATCATAAAAATGCGGAATGGTAATTCGTCCGTCGCCATCGACCACACACGCCAACATACTGCACAACGCGTTAATCGGATTTATTACCGCTCCTCCGAAATGTCCTGAATGTAAATCGCGATTTGGACCGGTTATCTCTATCTGCCAATATGCCAATCCACGCAAACCAGTTGTAAGACTGGGCGTTTCCTTGCCTATCATGCTCGTATCGGAAACCAAAATAATATCCGACCTGAGCAATTTTTTATGCGTTTCGCAAAAATTTTCTAACGAAGGTGAGCCAATTTCTTCTTCACCTTCAAAGATAAACTTCACATTACAAGCCAATTGACCACTTTTAACTAAATATTCAAAAGCCTTAACCTGTATAAACGATTGTCCTTTATCATCGTCCGCACCACGTGCCCAAATGCGACCATCTTTAATAATTGGTTCAAAAGGCTCCGAATGCCATTGCTCTAACGGTTCTGCCGGCATCACGTCATAATGCCCATACACCAAAACCGTTGGCAAATCTTCTCCGACTATTTTTTCGGCATACACCACCGAATTTCCATCGGTAGTCATTACCTCTGCCCTGTCGGCACCGGCTGCCAACAAAAGTTCCTGCCAACGATTGGCACACGCTATCATATCTCCTTTATGTTCCGGTTGCGCACTGACACTCGGAATACGTATCAACGAAAACAATTCGTCAAAAAATCGGGATTCATTAGCCGATATATACGATTGAATAGTCATATTTTTTTGTTCAAAGATACACTTTTTTCTAAGTTCTGCAATCCATTTTTTTAAGTAAAAAGAGCAAGTGCAATAAAATAGTCGCACTTGCTGTTTGAAAATAGATTATCAGAATAGAGTTTATTTCACTTTCATCACATCAAATCCCTGCCCATATACACCAATGGCAGACGATTGAGAGACAAACGCATTGGGATCAATTTTTTTAACCAACTTAAAAATCTTTGCTGATTCATTTTTGCGTGCCAAAACCGTAATCACTTTTACCGGTTCCTTAGAATACCAGCCCTGACCATCAAGAATAGTTACGCCACGATGTACTTCAGTATTAATGGCATCGGCAATTTCTTCATATTTATGCGAAAAGATAAAAAACTGCACAGACTGACGCACACCATTCACAACCATATCGAGTGTAAAAGTAGAAACCGCCATGGTCGTCAAACCGTAAACAATTTTTTCGATACTACCGGTCGGTAAAAAATAGGACGAACAGATAATCAATACATCGCAATAGAGTAATGCGCGCCCCAATGTAATGTTGCGGTATTTGTTCACAATTTTGGCAATAATATCGGTACCACCGGAACTACCATTATTCAAAAACATAATACCCATGCCCGACCCTGCCAACAAACCTCCTAATACGCACGCCATAAATGGTTCTTGCGCGGACACAAACGTACCAATTTTTGCCTGTGGCAGAATTGCCAAAAAGCCTGTAAGTACCGCCACGCCATAAATAGTACGTACGCTAAATTTCCATCCCAATACTTTAACAGACGCAGCTAATAATACAATATTAATAAGAAAATAGGTCGCCGAAATCGGGAATCCTGTACCATACTGAACTATGGCACCAATGCCGGTAGCACCGCCACCGGTAATTTCGTGCGGTAACAGAAACCCTTTCCATGCCGACGAATACATCAATAAACCCAGTGCCACCATTAAATATTCTTTAATGGTAGTCCAAATTGCAGGTTTAATAGTTAATTTCATATATTTCTATTTAAAGATTGTTTTATAGGCATTTTCTCAAAATCCAACAAACTTATCACATCACAATGTTTACAATTTTTCCGGGTACAACAATCACTTTTTTAGGCGTTTTCCCTTCCATAAATTTTGCAGTCTGTTCATTTTCGAGGGCTGTTTTCTCAACATCTTCTTTACTCAAATCGGCAGGCATATCCATCATAAAACGCACTTTGCCATTAAATGAAATCGGATATTTTATGGTAGATTCGACCAACAACGTTTCGTCACAAACCGGAAACGAAGCATCACAAATAGAAGTGGTATTACCCAAAACCCGCCATAATTCTTCAGCAATATGCGGAGCAAAAGGAGTCAGTAGAATCAAAACAGGTTCTAAAACTGCACGTTTATTGCATTTCTGCTGTACCAACTCATTAACACAAATCATAAATGCAGCCACCGAAGTATTGAACGAGAAATTTTCTATATCGTAAGTAATCTTTTTTATGGTTTTATGCAGTGTTTTCAGCTCTTCGGCTGTAGGCTGCGCATCGGTTACCGCCATTGTATCACCACTGTAAAACAATCCCCATAATTTTTTCAAAAAACGATGAACACCGTCAATGCCATTTGTATCCCAAGGTTTTGACTGTTCCAACGGACCTAAAAACATTTCATAAAGTCGCAATGTATCGGCACCGTATTTTTCAACAATATCATCGGGATTGACAACATTGAACATCGATTTGGACATCTTTTCTACCGCCCATCCGCAAATGTATTTGCCGTCTTCCAAAATAAATTCGGCATCTTTGTATTCGGGCATCCAATTACGAAAAGCTTCCGTATCCAAAATATCGTTGCTCACAATATTCACATTAACATGAATCGGCTGTGTTTCATATTGGTTTTTCAAATTGTATGACACATATTTGTTCGTTCCTATAACACGATAAACAAAATTGCTCCGTCCTTGAATCATACCCTGATTGATTAATTTTTGGAATGGTTCATCTTTACAAACAAAACCTAAATCGAACAGAAATTTATTCCAAAAACGGCTATAAATCAAGTGTCCGGTAGCGTGTTCCGTACCGCCGATATACAAATCGACATTTTGCCAATAGTCATCGACCTCTTTGCCAACCAATGCTTTATCGTTGTGCGGATCCATATAGCGCAGATAATACGCACTGGAACCTGCAAATCCAGGCATCGTGCAAAGTTCGAGAGGGAAAATGGTTTTATTGTCTATTTTTTCTGTGGCGGCAAGGCACTGATTCGGTTCGTCCCAAGCCCACTGTTTGGCGTGTCCGAGTGGCGGTTCACCTGTTTGGGTGGGCAAAAATTTGTCCACTTCGGGCAGTTCCAGCGGCAATTTATCCGAAGGAATCATATAGGGCATTCCGTCCTTGTAATAAACAGGAAACGGCTCGCCCCAATAACGCTGACGGCTGAAAATGGCATCGCGCAAGCGGTAATTGACCTTTACCCGACCTAATTTTTGTTCTTCTACATATTTCTTTGTGGCAGCAATAGCCTCCTTTACTGTTAATCCGTTAAGCGACAAACTACAATAAGGTTTTACGCCCTGACACGGAGAATTGCATACAATTCCTTCCTTGGCATCGAAACTGTCGTTGCTTATATCGCAGCCTTCAATTAACGGAATAATGGGCAGATTGAAATGTTTGGCAAAAGCGTAGTCGCGACTATCGTGCGCAGGCACCGCCATAATGGCTCCGGTACCGTAACCGGCTAATACATAATCGGAAATCCAGATGGGAACGGATTCGCCGGTAAACGGATTGATGGCAAATGAGCCACTGAAAACACCGGTTACCTGACGGTCGGCAATACGTTCACGCTCAGTGCGTTTTTTTGTTTGTAGCAGATAATCTTCCACCACCTGCTTTTGTGAAGCTGTTGTAACTTTGGCAACAAGTTCACTTTCAGGAGCCAAAACCATAAACGTAACGCCGAACATGGTATCTGCACGGGTAGTAAATATGGTAAATGCCAAATCGCTGTCTTTTACTTTAAACAGGATCTCCGCACCTTCACTCCGTCCTATCCAGTTTTTCTGGGTCTCTTTGAGCGATTCCGTCCAGTCTATTTTATCCAAGCCATCGAGCAAACGCTGAGCATAAGCCGATACGCGCAAATTCCATTGACGCATTACGCGCTGTTCTACCGGATGACCGCCACGCACCGACAAACCCTCGCTCACTTCGTCGTTGGCCAGAACACAACCCAATGCAGGACAAAAATTCACCTTCGTATCAGCCAAGTAGGCAATGCGATAATTCATCAAAATTTCCTGCTGTTTTTTCTCACTCCAACCTTTCCATTCATCAGCCGAAAAAACAGGCGTTTCGTTTGCAACGGCACGCACTTTGGCATTACCCTGTTCGGAGAAAATATCTATCAGCATCGAAATGGGACGTGCTGCATTGGCACGCAGACAATACCAATGCTCAAACATTTGCTGAAATGCCCACTGTGTCCATTTATAATATTCCGGTTGACAGGTGCGCACTTCACGACTCCAATCATAACAGAACCCGATTTTATCCAACTGTTCACGATAACGAGCAATATTCTTTTTTGTAGTAATTTCGGGGTGCTGACCGGTTTGAATGGCATATTGTTCAGCCGGCAATCCATAAGCATCGTAGCCCATTGGGTGCAGCACATTAAAACCTTTCAAACGTTTGTAACGACTAAAAATATCACTGGCAATATAACCAAGCGGATGTCCTACGTGCAAGCCGGCTCCCGAAGGATAGGGAAACATATCCAACACATAATATTTCGGACGTTTTTCGTCCACTTCAACTTTGTATGTAGCATTATCTATCCAATATTGCTGCCATTTTTTCTCGATTTCTTTAAAATTATATTCCATTGTTATTACCAATTGTAAACTGCTTTCTTGTAAAGACTTTACTTAATTTATTTGAAAATGCAAATGTACGAATTTTTAACGAGATTAAAGAAGCAGAAACATTGCAAATATTAAAAACATAAAGTACTAAAAATGTAACAATTAAAAAAATATTCTAACACAAGTTACAAATACAGCCAACTGTTTTTTTCAAAAAAGTCGGTAATTTTGCAAAATATAATAGAAGTCAAAAAAAAATAGTACTTTTGTAAACTATTTTCTGCGGCAGTAGCTCAGTTGGTAGAGCATCAGCTTCCCAAGCTGGGGGTCACGAGTTCGAGCCTCGCTTGCCGCTCACACAAAGGCGTTCCTTTATTGGTGCGCCTTTGCTGTTTTTATAGCACAAAAAAAATCGGTTTGAAATACATCAAACCGATTTATCAACAAAATCTTTTTTATAATTGATTTAATCGTTTGGAATAATCAATTTATAACCTTTCCCGTGAATATTGATAACTTCCACATCAGGATCATCTGTCAATAATTTACGCAGTTTGGTAATGTAAACATCCATACTGCGAGCATTGAAATAGTTGTCTTCTACCCAAATGGTTTTCAGAGCATAATTACGTTCCAAAATATTATTGGCATTTTGTGCCAACAATGTCAATAATTCGCACTCTTTGGTAGTCAATTTTACCGTTTTACCATTGATAATCAACAATTGTTTTTGTGTATCAAAGGTAAATTTACCCAACTTGTAATCGTTGGTAACACGGCTTTTCTTTATGCTGATACGTCTGAGAATAGCATCAATACGGAACAACAATTCTTCCATGCTAAACGGTTTCATTACATAATCATCTGCACCGATTTTAAAACCTTCCAAAACATCTTCTTTCAATGTTTTTGCGGTAAGAAATACAATGGGCACATTTGAATTCAGTTTGCGAATATCCTGAGCCAACGAAAATCCGTCTTTTTTAGGCATCATTACATCTAAGATGCACAAATCGTATGAATCACTCGTGAAAGCTTTATACCCGGCTTCACCATCGGGGAACAAGGTTGCATCAAAACCCTTAGCTTGAAGGTATTCGTTCAACAACATACCTAAACTCTCGTCGTCTTCACATAACAAAATTTTTAGTTTTTCCATTTTTTTAGTTTTTTAAAGTTGGTATTTCAATAATAAATTTAGTTCCTATTCCAAATTCGCTTTCCAAGCGAATCGTTCCTTCGTGTGCATTTATAATTTTTTTCACATAAGCCAAACCAAGCCCAAAACCTTTAACATCATGTCGATTGCCTGTTGAAACACGATAAAATTTCTCAAATACATGTTTCACATCTTCACTCTTTATACCAATACCGTTGTCTTCTATCGAGATGCCTATTTTATCTTTTTCATCCCATGTACGAACGGTAAGCACCAAGGGAACATCTTTGCAATATTTTGTGGCATTATCCATCAAATTGTAAATAACATTTGTAAAATGTATTTCGTCCACTCCAGCCAAAGTGTTGTGAGCTTTCAACAATGAAATTACCTTCCCTCCTTTAGACTCCACTTTAACCGAAAAATTCAATATAATAGTATGTAACAAATCGTTAATATCCACATCAGTGAGATTCAACATCAAATCGTTTCTGTCCAACACAGATGTATATAATACTTTTTCTACCAGCGTGTTCAGGCGTTTTGTTTCATCTTTTATTACTTGAGCAAAACGTTGTGTTCGCTCAGGCGTTTTCGCCACAGCAGCATCATTCAACATTTGCGATGCTAACGAGATAGACGAAATCGGCGTTTTGAGTTCATGTGTCATATTATTAATAAAATCCGTTTTCATGGCATTCAGCGTATTTTGGCGATGTACAGCAAACGCAGTAACCAACAACATAACAGCCAAAATAATCATAAGTGCCAATGACGGAATCAATATATCAAACGCAACAAAAGCCGATCTTTCCTTTTCGGGCAGCATCACTTCCAAGTAGTAAAACTTTCCACCATGATCACTCGGAAATAGCTGCTGTTTATAATAAAAAACATCATCTGACCACACCTTACCATAGTTAGTTGACACAAAATAAATATTATTGTGAGTGTCAACTACTCGAAAACAGAAAGAAGTTTCTACACCATTATCATATAAACGATCTTTGATAGAATGTTCCAATATATCCAAATCTATTCGATTTCGAATATCCTTATCGGGAGATTGGTACGCAAAACGCACCAGCCATTCATCAACCAATGCACGAGAACGTAACAAACGATCGCTATTCTGTTGTAACGTTTTCTCGGTTACCTTATCTATTGCCGAAACAGTTTCATCGATCGTTAAACGAAGGTTGGTTTCATTGTTTTCGGATTTTTCATCATAAAAAGTGTATTTATGCAAAAAGCCTGCAGTCGTGGTTTTAAACAGCGATTTCGCTTTCTTAAGTTCCTCCGAATTACCATTCAAGCTGACATCTATATAATTTCTAAGTTCCCACTCCTCCAGTGAATTTGCAACTTCACGGAGCGAATTACGTACATTACGGTCAAATTGACTGGTCAAAACTTCCGATGTCTTTTTTATATACACCAACTGGAAACTAATCAGTGTTAAAAATATCACCGAAACCATAGCTGCATATATATATAACGTGTAACGCTTCATCACTTTTATATCATTTCCGGTGCAAATATAGTAAACTTTTTTTTAACAGAGTATAAAAATTAAATAAGTTTAACTTTTCAGTTGTAAAAAATACTATTAATTTAACCGAATAATAACGTAAAAAGCCGATTATAATTGTAAAATTAACAATTAAACGCGCCGAAGCAAAAAAGAACCGATAATCATTGGTAAGGCCGAATTTAATATCCAAATTAAAATACCGGCTAATGCAATCCCAACTAAATTTGAAGAGTAACAACCAATTATCAGTATAGCATAAGAGCTACGCACAACTGCTTCCGAAAAAGCAATAGAAGGAGTATAAGTAACACACAAATAGACAATTGGAATAGATATACAGGCAGCAAACAACGACAATGAAACACCACAAAAACGCAACATTAAATAAAATTGGAATGAAAAAACCACATAACGTAAAAAAGCGACGGCAACTATTTCTAAAATCTGAAAGCGGGAAAATGAAGATACACTTCTCCAAAAATCAGCAAAACGAGCTTGCTGCTTTTTACGCAAAATAAATGCCGCACTATCAGGCAAAAAGAAAAATACCACAAACGAAATCACAGCTACTGTCAAACATAAGCTAAAGAAAGCAACTGAAAACTCAAAATTCTGCCTAAAAAAACATAGTGCCACCAATCCGCAAACAGTTATTATAAAATTTTGAATAAAACTCCCAACAAAACCCATAGCGACAGCCGACAAACGAACCTGAGATGGGAAACACATTACTCTCATAGGATATTCTCCTAAACGATTGGGAGTTGCAAAGCCACCGGTATGCCCTATCAATAAAGATTTTAAAGCAGCAATAAGCGAAATCGGGGTTAATTTAGCCACCAACAAACGCCATTTTTCCGATTCAAGCCACAGATTGACAGGCCACAACACTACTGCCAACAACAGCCACACAAATTGCGAAAGTTGGATAGAACGCAATCCCTCAAAAAACGTGGCATAATCATCAAACGTAATCAGTTTATAAGCCAAAAAACCATACGCCAAAATCAAAACGACCCATTTTGCACACGCATAGAATTTAGAAGAAACACTCATAGATTAGTGCTTAAACGAAAAATACTTATTGGAAAAATAACTAAAAATTGCCGCTATAATAGATGTTAGAATATTTGAAGGCGTAGGATAAAAGCCACAAACTTCAACAAATAACTTCAAACCTGCATAATTAATCAAAATACAACCTCCAACGACCAACAGATAACGAACAATTTGTACGCGCCCACGCAACTGCGAATCAGAAAAGCTCACATGGCGCGACAGCCAAAAACCTGTTAAAAACGTAATTGGGAACTTAAATACAAATGACGCAATGTGTGGAGTAAAAGCTACAAAACCCAGATCTACAACCTGCTTGTGAAAAATAAAATTATAAAAAATAAAATAAAGAACCCAGTCTATACACATATTCAGCCCGCCACAAAAACCGTAGCGGAAAAATTGCAAACTAATTGTCTTCTGAAAAGGAGTATACAAAAAATCAATCACAGACCACAATAGTTGCTGTATTTTTTTTTCGGCGCGTAATCTCATAAAAAAGAATTATCGTTTGGCAGTATAAAATTTAATTCATATCTTTGCCCCAATATTCACTGTCTAATTTGACAGACAAAGGTAAACATTTTTTTTTGCTGTAGAAATTAAAAAAATCGACAGAAATGCCAGACGACCCGTTACAAAATGATCCAAGTAAAACCCAAAAAATATTTTGGGCAGCATTTCTTAACCGATTTGCAAATTGCCCATAATATTGTCGAGAGTCTTCCTTCCGACATTTCTTCCGTTCTTGAAATTGGTCCGGGAACCGGCGTTCTTACACAATTCTTAATCAATAATAAGGATATCAATTTTTCAGCAATAGAAATTGATACCGAAGCCATTGCGTTTTTGCACGAAAAATTCCCGAACCTGCATCTAATTGAAGGTGATTTTCTGAAAATGGATTTGCAAAAAGAATTCGGCAAACAACAATTTTCCATTATCGGTAATTTTCCATACAATATTTCCAGTCAAATTTTCTTCAAAGTTTTAGAAAACCGCGACCAAATTCCATACGTTGTAGGAATGATTCAAAAAGAGGTAGCCGAACGCATTGCAGCCAAACACGGCAATAAGACATACGGCATTACCAGCGTATTACTTCAATCTTTTTATACAATAGAGTATCTGTTTACGGTCAACGAACATGTTTTTGACCCTCCTCCCAAGGTCAAATCGGCCGTTATCCGACTGTCTCGAAATAATGTACAAAAGCTCAACTGTAACGAAACATTATTCGTCCGAACGGTAAAAACGGCCTTCAACCAACGCCGCAAAACACTCCGTAACTCACTAAAACCACTTTTAAATGGTTTACCAACGCCGGAACCAATATTCAATTTACGACCGGAGCAATTGAGTGTCAGCGATTTTATTTTTCTCACCAACTTATTGGAAGAAAAATTAGGAAAATAACTTAAGTAAAAAACTTCTAAAAACGCCAATATCATGTCAGAAGTAAAATTATTTTACCGAGAAGGTAACAGACTCAAAATATCGCGCTCCATAGATGCCTTGAAAAAAATTCCATTATCCAATTTTTTATGGATAGACCTCAACGATGTAGAGGTTGAAGTAGAAAGTGAATTAGAACAGTTTCTCAAAATCTATATTCAGGATGATGAGGAAATGGAAGAAATTGAGCTCAGCTCACGTTACATTGAAACAGAAGACACCATTGTTGCCAACTCCGATTTCTTGCTTGACAATTTTGAAGAAGAAGCAATTTCTTTTATTGTAAAAAACAACATCTTGGTTTCTGTACGTGACCGCGATCTCAAATCATTCAATGAAACAGTCAAAAAAATGTTTGCCAACCCACGCAACTACCCTACCGGTCATCATGTTTTAGTTGCACTATTGGAAACTCGTGTGGAATATGATGCCGATATGATAGAAGACATCACACGAGACGTAACAAAACTAAGCAATACCTTACAAGGAAGTAGCGAAGTAAACGACAGTATTTTGTTATCAATAAACGAATTGCAAGAAAAAAGTATGTCGATACGCGAAAATATTGTTGATAAACAACGTGTTGTTTCCAATATGCTTAAGAGCCAACTCTTTCCTGAAGAACTTAAACCCCGACTTACAATTATTCTTAAAGACATCAATTCTTTATTTGAACATACACGCTTCAGCTTCGACCGTTTGGAATATTTGCAGGATACTCTGTTAGGTTTGGTAAACATACAACAAAACAAAATCATCAAAATATTTACAATTGTTTCCGTTATCTTCATGCCACCCACATTAATTGCCAGTATGTATGGTATGAATTTCAAATTTATGCCGGAACTACAATGGAAATACGGATATTTATTCTCAATAGGTCTGATGATTTTTTGCGTACTCGCTATTTTGTTTATTTTCCGAAGAAAAAAATGGTTGTAGCAAACAAATAGAGATGCCACCAAAAGAAAAATATAAAAAACCATTGAAAAAATTGACTTTATTACAGAAAAATCGTACTTTTGCAGCAGAATTAGTGTTAATTTAAAAATAAAATAAAAATGGCAATCATGAATTTTGGCGGTGTAAACGAGAATGTAGTTACCCGCGACGAATTTTCTTTGGAAAAAGCACGTGAAGTATTAAAAAACGAAACAATAGCCATTATTGGTTATGGTGTTCAAGGACCGGGACAATCATTAAACCTGCGAGATAATGGTTTTAACGTAATCGTAGGACAACGCAAAGGCGGGAAAACATGGGACAAAGCCATCGCAGACGGATGGGTTCCCGGAGAAACTCTATTTGAAATAGACGAAGCCTGCCAACGTGGCACCATCATTGAATACTTGCTATCCGATGCAGCACAAATAGAAGTTTGGCCACGCGTCAAAAAACATCTTACTGCCGGAAAAGCTCTCTATTTTTCTCACGGTTTCGGAATCACTTATAAAGAACGTACAGGTATTGTTCCACCTAAAGATGTTGACGTAATTATGGTTGCACCTAAAGGATCAGGAACCTCATTGCGCCGTATGTTTCTGCAAGGACGCGGACTAAATTCCTCTTACGCCATTTTTCAAGACGCTACAGGCAATGCCTATAACCGTGTTATTGCCTTAGGTATTGGCGTTGGCTCAGGTTATCTTTTTGAAACAACATTTAAACGCGAAGTGTACTCTGACCTTACAGGTGAACGTGGCACTCTTATGGGAGCCATTCAAGGATTGCTTTTGGCACAATACGAAACTTTGCGCGAAAACGGACATACGCCATCGGAAGCTTTCAACGAAACAGTTGAAGAACTGACACAATCATTAATGCCGCTGTTTGCAGAAAACGGTATGGATTGGATGTATGCCAACTGTTCCACAACTGCTCAAAGAGGTGCATTGGACTGGATGGGAAAGTTCCATGACGCCAGCAAACCCGTTTTCGAAAAATTATATCAAGAAGTAGCCTGTGGCAATGAAGCACAACGCTCTATTGACACCAATTCCAAACCAAATTATCGTGAAGGGTTAGAAAAAGAATTAAAAGCATTGCGCGAAAGTGAAATGTGGCAAGCCGGTGCTGTAGTACGCAAGCTTCGCCCAGAAAATAACTAAAAAACATGAAAGGGCGTGTCCTAATCATATTCTCATTATTACTCCTGACGGTTTCCTGTAAAAAGGAATCGCCGGGAGTTTATGATAATTTTTTAGGTACATGGTATCTGTCGGCAGCATATAAAGATGGAGAATCCGTTAATTGGCTGCGAACTATTATTCTCTTCGACTCGTGTGTAAAAAACTCCAATATCACATTTACCAACAACGCTACTTTTAGCACACAAAGTTCATGTGAAGGAGGTTCAACTTATGGATTTTACGAAGTTTCTGGCGATTCTTTGTTTGCTACAGATTCCACAAAAACTGAAGTTTTTCTATTTTTGAACGGCAGCCTTCTCAAAAACGTGGAATTCCACGACGTTCCATTTTTGGGAAATTTTACCTGTAACCTCGAATTTAAGAAAACAGAAGAATTGACTGAATAACATATCATTGCAATATATGATTGGAAATCAATGTATTAAAAATATCTTCTAAAAAAAGTATTTTTTTTTGCTCTTAATAAAAAAATATTGTACCTTTGCAACCGCCTTTTAACGGAATAAGGCCCATTCGTCTATCGGTTAGGACGCAAGATTTTCATTCTTGAAAGAGCGGTTCGATTCCGCTATGGGCTACTATTAATTTATAAATTTGTTATAACAAATGGCAAATCACAGTTCATCAATCAAAAGAATACGACAAATTAACAGTCGTCGTCTGCATAACAAATATTATGCAAAAACCGCCCGTAATGCAGTCCGCAACTTACGTGAGTTAACAGACAAAAAAGAAGCCGAAGCACTTTTGAAAAAAGTGTCAAGTATGTTGGATAAATTGGCAAAAAAACATATTATCCACAAAAACAAAGCAGGCAACTTAAAATCAAAATTGACTTTAAAAGTCAACAAGTTGGCATAAGCAGACACATAAGTCAGATATAGAAGCTTTTCCTATTTGGAAGGGCTTCTATTTTTTTGTATCTTTACCCCCAATTTTAAAGCGTAAATGGCAACCGAAAGATTAAATCTGAAAGCTTGGTCAGACGAAGACAAACCTCGTGAAAAAATGCTGACAAAGGGAATTTCTGCATTGTCAGACACAGATTTACTCGCCATTTTGTTACGCACCGGCACCAAAGAAGAAACAGTAGTAGAACTTGCGCGACGGCTTTTGGGGTCTGTTCACAACAACTTAGATGAATTAGGGAAACTATCAATCAGAGATTTGTGCACAAATTTTAAAGGCATTGGCGCAACAAAAGCCATTACGTTGACCGCAGCTTTAGAACTTGGACGTAGGCGCAAACAATCCAATATCTTAGATAAACAACAAATCACAAGCTCTCACGACGCATATACCTATTTTGCTCCTCTGATGGAAGATTTGCCACACGAAGAATTTTGGATTCTACTGTTAAATCATAGCAATAAAATTATTAATGCCACTCGCATCAGTTCGGGAGGTGTAACAGCGACCACCGTCGATGTCAAATTAATTCTCAAAGAAGCAGTGAACCGCTTGGCAAGTGGCATCATTATGGCACACAATCACCCATCAGGAAATATAGTGCCAAGCAATGAAGACAAATTGTTAACTAACAAAATACACCGCGCCTGCCAATTGTTTGATATTCGACTACTTGACCATATTATCGTTGGCCACAACCATTTTTTTAGTTTTACCGACAATGGAGAATTATAGAAATATGATACAAAATCACGCTAAAATTGCCATCAAAATCGGCAGTAATGTACTGACACAGTCTGACGGCACATTAGATCTGCAACGTATGGCTGCTTTAACAGATCAAATTGCCAATTTGCATCAACAAGGAATTGAAATTATTATTATTTCATCGGGTGCAGTAGCATCCGGGCGCAGCGAATTGAAATTAAGTAAAAAGCTGGATAGTGTAGAACAGCGACAACTATTTTCTGCTGTAGGACAAGCAAAACTCATCAACAGGTATTATGAACTTTTTCGCAAGCACGATATCGCAGTCGGACAAGTTTTGACGACAAAAGAGAACTTCTCCACCCGCCGCCATTATCTTAATCAACGCAACTGCATCCAAGTAATGATTGACAACGGCGTTATCCCCATTGTCAACGAAAATGACACTATTTCCGTATCCGAACTAATGTTTACCGACAACGATGAATTATCCGGATTAATTGCCTCAATGATAGATGCAAAACTACTTATTATTCTAACTAATGTGGACGGCATTTTTGACGGGGATCCTTCCCTGCCTACTTCAAAAACAATTCCCGTTATACAACACAACGACAATCTTTCCAATTATATAAAAACTTCAAAATCAACCTTTGGAAGAGGTGGCATGCTTACCAAAACAACCATCGCCCACAAAATAGCCGATGAAGGAATTGAAGTTGTCATTGCAAATGGAAAACGCGATCATGTATTAACAGATTTGTTAACGGGGAACAATGTTCCATGCACCCGTTTTGTGCCATCAGCCGACAATGTTTCGAGCATCAAGAAATGGATTGCCCACTCCGAAGGATTTGCCAAAGGCGAACTTCATGTTAATGCACTCGCAGCCAAAGCACTTTGTGGCGATAAAGCTGTCAGTCTATTACCAATCGGCATAGAAGATGTTGTTGGCAATTTTGAGAAAGACGACATTGTAAAAATTATTGCCCCCGGACAACATTCATTAGGTGTCGGAAAAGTACAAATAGACAGTACCAAAGCACGTTCCCTGATTGGTAAAAAAAGGCAAAAACCGATTGTGCATTATGATTATTTATATTTGGATTAAAAACGTACAACAACATGATTAACAAAAATAAAATCATTAACGACCCTGTATTTGGCTTTATCACCATTCCAAATGCTTTCTTGTACGATTTAATACAACATCCTTATTTTCAGAGGCTAAACCGAATAAAACAGTTAGGCGTTGCTTATTTTGTTTATCCCGGTGCGCAACATACACGTTTCCAGCATTCTTTGGGAGCAATGTATCTGATGAACGAAACTATAAAGCAACTAAGATTCAAAGAGCAGGACATTTCGGATATGGAAGCTACCGGACTGTTGTCAGCTATTTTGCTACACGATATTGGTCACGGACCATTTTCACACGTTTTAGAACACACTTTAACCAAAGGCATTTCACACGAAGACATTACACTTATGTTAATGCAAAAAATTAATGCTGAATACCATGAAGATTTAGACATTGCCATTCAAATTTTCAACAATCAGTATTCACGAAAATTTATGCATCAATTGGTAAGCGGTCAATTAGACATGGACAGATTAGATTATCTGCGCCGCGACAGCTTCTTTACAGGTGTAACGGAAGGAAGCATCGGATCAGCACGCATCATTAAAATGTTAAATGTGAAAGATGATAAATTAGTAGTTGAAGCCAAAGGAATTTATTCTATCGAAAATTTTCTTATTGCAAGACGTTTTATGTATTGGCAGGTTTATTTACATAAAACTTCGGTAGCTGCCGAAAAATTGCTAATTAAAATTTTGGAACGCGCCCAATTTTTATGCTCGCAAGGAGAAAAACTTTTTGCAGTACCGGCATTGTCGTATTTTATTCAGCAAAATATTACAAAGGATATGTTTATGACGAATGACGATGCCATTAAAAATTTTATTGCTCTTGACGATTCGGATCTTATTTCTGCCATTAAAATTTGGGTAAATCATTCAGACATTGTCCTTTCCACATTAAGCCAGGCCTTTGTAAACAGAAAACTTTTCAAAGTAAAACGACAAGAGTTATCGGAAGACATCAAAGCCGACTTAATAAAAAATTATGTAAAACACTTCAAAATATCGCCACACGACGCCTCATATTTCTTTGATATAGAACCATTAAGCACTTCTGCAACATACCACAGAGGATCCGACCAAATCTTAATTCTTGCCAACAACAAATCCGTCATCGACATTACAGACGCTTCGGATATGCTTGATATCAATATTCTCGATAAGACTGTAACCAAAAATTATTTCTGCTATTATCCGATAGGATAACGAGTATAATTCAACACTTTACAGAAAAAAATCATTTATGCAAAAAAGCTAATATTTTTATGTGTATTCATGCAACGTTTTTTTTCAAAAAAACATCATAAATATAAAGCTTATTTTTCATGAAATTTTCAGCCCAACAAATAGCCGATTATCTTTCGGGCGAAGTAGTCGGAAACCCTAATGTTTTTGTAAATAATTTCTCAAAAATAGAAGAAGGACAGCCTGGAACACTTACCTTTCTCTCCAATCCCAAATACACACCGTTTATCTATACAACCAAAGCCGACATTGTGTTGGTGGATGCAACATTTGAAGCTGAAGCTCCCATTTCTGCCACTCTGATAAAAGTTGAAAGTGCTTACCAAGCATTAGCCAAACTTTTGCAACTAAGTGAAAGTCTGAAACCTAAAAAAAATGGCATACACACGTTAGCCTTTATTGACGAAACGGCACACTTGGGAAAAGACGTTTACGTTGGAGCTTTTGTGTCAATCGGGAAAAATGTGTGCATTGGCGACAATACCCGTATTTATGCAAGTGTAGTAATGGAAGACGGCGCATCTGTAGGCAATAACAGCATTCTTTATCCTCATGTAACACTTTATGAAAATTGTAAAGTGGGCAACAATTGCATTATTCATGCAGGAGCGGTAATTGGAGCAGATGGTTTTGGTTTTGCACCGGACAACGAAGGACACTATAACAAAATTCCACAAATTGGTAACGTTGTCATAGAAGATGATGTAGAGATTGGTGCCAACACCACCATCGACCGTGCAACTATGGAATCTACCATCATTCGGCGTGGAACCAAAATTGATAACTTGGTACAAATCGCTCACAATGTTGAAATTGGAGAATATTCAGGTATGGCTGCACAAACAGGTATTGCCGGTTCCACAAAAATAGGCAAGCATTGTATTTTGGCTGGTCAGGTAGGTATTGCCGGTCATCTTGACATCGCAGATGGCTCAATATTTTTAGCTCAAACCGGAGTACCAAATTCCATAAAACAACCTAATCAAATGTGGCAAGGCTATCCTGCAGTTCCGGTTGCAACGTTCCGACGTTCTTCGGTAGTATATAAAAACCTATCGGACTTACAACGAAAAATATATGCTTTGGAAAAGCAAATAAACCAATTAACCGCCACTAAATAAATCAAGTATCAAACACATACATCCTTATGGCAAAACAAACCACACTCAAATCATCTTTTCAACTTACAGGTAAAGGATTACATACAGGTTTAAAGATAATTCTGACCATAAAACCTGCAGCAGAAAATACAGGTTACATCATTCGAAGAATTGATTTAGAAGGTCATCCTGAAATTCCGGCATTAGCCGATTATGTGGACAAAACAACCAGAGGAACTGTTTTAAAAAAGGGCGAAATTCAAGTCAGTACGGTAGAACACGGTTTGGCTGCATTGTATGCAATGGGTATTGACAATTGCATCATAGAAGTTGATGCTCCTGAATTTCCCATTTTAGATGGTAGTGCAAAATATTATGTAGAAAAAATTAATGAAGTAGGTATTCAGACACAAAATCAGGAAAAAGATTTTTTTGTCGTAAAAGAGAAAATGACTTACCAACTTCCAAACAGCCCTTCGTCTATTACACTTTTGCCTGATGATGCTTTTAGCGTACAAACTCTTATAGGTTACGACTCTCCCATTTTAAGTAACCAATATGCAATTTTAGACAACATGTCCAATTTTGCAACCGAAATAGCACCATGTCGTACTTTTGTTTTCGTACGTGAACTGGAACCACTGTTAAAAATGAATCTTATCAAAGGTGGAGATTTAAATAATGCCGTGGTCATTTACGACAAGCAAATTTCAGAAGTCGAATTGCAGCGGATTGCAGAGGTTATGAATCAACCTTGTCCACACGTCGCTTCTTTGGGATATCTTAATACCAATTTGCTCTTCAACAACGAACCAGCCAGACATAAAATGCTGGATATCATAGGCGATTTGGCACTTATAGGAAAACCAATAAAAGGACGTGTCATTGCAGTGCACCCGGGACATTCGACCAATACTGCGTTAGCAAAACAAATTCGCAAAGAGATGAAACGACAAGATGTTTCTCTTCCTTTGTACACTCCGGATGCAACACCTCTAATGGACACCAATCAGATAAAAAAACTACTTCCCCATCGTTATCCATTTTTATTAGTTGACAAAGTAGTGGAAATCAGTGATAATTATATTGTAGGCGTTAAAAACATCACAGCCAATGAGGTACAATTTTTAGGACATTTTCCACAAGAATCGGTAATGCCCGGCGTTTTAATTATCGAAGCAATGGCACAAACAGCCGGTCTGTTTGTCCTAAATTCACTAAAAGATGCCAGCGCTTTCTCAACATACCTTCTGAAATTGGATAACGTAAAATTCAGAAAAAAAGTCGTTCCCGGCGATGTACTTGTAATGAAAGTTCTACTTACTTCACCTATACGTCGTGGGGTTTCCAATATTAAAGGTTATGCTTTTGTCGGTAATAAAATTGCGGCCGAAGCAGAAATGATAGCACAATTAACAGACAATAAAAAATAATAATCTCTCAATTTTATGAAACAACCATTAGCATACATACATCCCGAAGCAAAAATTGCTCCCAATGTAGTTATAGATCCGTTTGTAACCATTGATAAAAATGTTGTAATAGGCGATGGAACTCGTATCGGTTCTAATGTAACTATTTTAGAGAATACGACCATAGGAAAAAACTGCGTTATTTTCCCGGGTGCAGTCATAGGTGCAGTACCACAGGATCTTAAATTTAATGGTGAAGAAACTTTTGTCGTTATTGGCGACAACACTGTAATTCGCGAATGTGTAACCATTCACCGTGGCACCGCTTCAAAACAAAAAACAGTTGTCGGTAGCAACTGTCTGATTATGGCTTACTGTCATGTCGCCCACGATTGTATTATTGGTAATAATATCATCATGTCCAATGTTACGCAATTGGCAGGCGAAGTGCAAATTGGTGATTATGCCGTATTAGGTGGCGGTTCTTTAATACATCAATTTACGCATATTGGTAAGCACGTAATGCTACAAGGTGGTTCCAGAGTAAACAAAGACATTCCACCATTTATCACAGCAGCCAGAGAACCTGTTTCTTACGCCGGCGTCAATTCTATCGGCTTGCGCAGAAGAGGTTTTACAAATGAACAAATATGCGACATCCAAAACGTATATCGCATTCTATTTCAATCCGGTAAAAACCGTACCATGGCATTAGAACAGGTAGAAACGGAATTACCTGCATCTGCAGAACGTGACGAAATCGTTTTGTTTATAAGAAATTCGGCGCGTGGTATTTTAAAAGGATATCTGGAAAAATAAATTCGGCTATGTCATAAAAAAGGACGCTAACGCGTCCTTTTTTATTCCCAATTTATAGGCTTCAATCCATGTGCAACCAAATACTTGTTGGCATCACAAAAATGCCCACAACCAAAAAATCCCCGATAAGCAGACAATGGCGACGGATGTGCTGATGTCAAAATCAAATGTCGATTTGCGTCAATATATTTTGCTTTTTGTTGAGCGTAATTTCCCCATAACAAAAAGACAATATGTTCTTTTTTATCAGCAAGTGTCTTTATGACAGAATCGGTAAATTGCTCCCAGCCTTTACCTTGATGTGATCCTGCCACATGTGCTCGCACGGTCAGAGTTGCATTCAGCAGTAGCACACCTTGTTTTGCCCAACGTTCCAAATTACCGGTTGGTAATGTCTTAATGCCAAATTCGTTTTCTATCTCTTTGTAAATATTTACCAATGATGGAGGAAGTTCAATACCATTATTTACGGAAAAACTTAAACCATGTGCCTGACCAATATTATGATAAGGATCTTGACCTAAAATTACTACCTTAACCTGATTAAATGGACACAGATTGAAGGCATTAAAAATCAACTTTCCGGGAGGGAAAATAGTATTGGTAGCGTATTCTTCTTTTACAAACTGTGTCAACTGTTCAAAATACGGAAGTTGAAATTCATCATTTAATACTTCCTTCCAACTTTGCTCTATTGTTACATTCATAGCATAATAGAAAAGCCTCCCTTTCGAGAGGCTTTTTAAAATTAACGAATAACCTTAAATATCTGATTATCAACTTTTACAATATAAACACCTCGTTGTAAAGAGAAATCTGTAGTAGTGGCAATTTGTTGTTTCTTTACCAAAATACCACGAATATCGTAAATTTCTACCAAAGCATCGGCAGGAACTTCTACACGTACACCATCAAAGATATTATAAACATGATAGCTTGAGTTCGGAGAAACATTATCTACTGTTGCTGCATAAATAGTCAATTCATAAGCTGCCAAACCATTATTTGGTGCAAAAACATAAATCATTGCCTTATCTGATGTCACATTAGAACATAAACCTATTGTATATGTGTCATTGGTATTGGAACCTAAAGCCGCAGTAGGATTAATAACTTCTTTGGCATTTTCTATGCCATCGGTAATTTCAAATACTTCTATACTTCCATATTGTCCATAAGGAGTAACCATAAATTTACGTCCCTTAAAATCAAACACTGTCAATCCTGAAATATCGGTATTTGGTTTAATTGTAGCAAAAGAGTTCAGCAATGTTCCATTAGGTGAAGAATGCAAAGTCGGTATATATTCGGTCGTTTGCGTATAAAACTCTGTAGAACTTATCGGAAATGTTTTAGAACTCTTCCCTGTAGGAATAGACGCATTAGCAATAATTTCAGGAGTACCAAAATTGCCATTAGAAGCAGGAACCCGAACTACCTTATTACTCGTATTACTTAATGCAAACAGATAACCTCCGGCTGCCGTATTAAAGTCGCCATAATAAGCAAAATAATCACTACGACCAAAATTAGTTGATAAGGATGTCGTATTCGATAGTCCTCCGGAAGTTCTGTCACTAACATTAACCGTAATATTATAACTACCAATTAATGAACTACCAAACATAATCTGCCCATCATTGCTTATAGCAACATTCATCATGTTCCACTTATCAGTAAAATTAGTTACTTTAATGGTAGATTGTCGAAGACCTGTGGAAGCATTAATAACATCGCACAAACCTTCCGTTGAAATTTTTGGAATATACAACTTATTATCGTAATAAGCCATACTGCGTTGCACATTGCCTGTATAAATATAATCGACAGCAGTAATCGGTTTTGTCCACACATTGGTAATGGTAACCGTACCATTTAGAACAGCAGGATCTTGAGTTGTAATCAACGATTTTTCAGAACCATAATACGTTCCTGTTGCCGTTTTTGCATAAGCTCTATACGTATAACTTGTACTGTAATCCAATCCCGAAAGACTTGCCGTCAAAGAAGTTCCTGACAAAACAGCACTGACTTGAGTATATGTTCCACCCGAAGTTGTTTTCCATTCAAATCCCTTTGCCAAAATTGTTTCACTTCCGGTAACAAGTGTCCCGTTCAACGTTGCCGATTGTCCTTGAACATCTGTAGCGTCTGCTGTGGTAACAGTAGGCGCAACTATTGCTATTGTATTGAATGTCAACTCACTGCCATAATAAGTTCCGGTTGCCGTTGTAGCATAAGCACGAAAGGTATAACCTGTACCATTCGTCAACGCTGTAAGACTTACCGTCAATGTTGTACCCGACAATGTTCCTGCAACAGATGTATAAGTACCTCCTGTCTTTTTATATTCAAATCCTTTAGCCGTAATAGTTTCATCACCTTTTACAATCGAACCTTTCAAAGTAGCCGTTGTCTCCATCACATTAGCCGAGGATGTTGTTGTTACCGTAGGAGGTGTGTAGTTAGAGGTTGTAAAAGTTTTTGTATCACCATAAACAGTACCTGCTGCAGTAGTTACAAATGCTCTAAATGTATAACTTGTGCCTGCCGTTAAACCTGTCAAAGAATATGAAAGTACCCCGGCAGCTAACGTACCGTACACTGTAGTATAATTTGTCTTAGAAGTCAATCTCCATTGGAAACCTTTTGCGGTAACATCTGTATTTGAAGCATTCGTGGTACCATTTAATACTGCTGTTGTTTTAGCTATATTGCTGGCGTCATTGGTTGTTACAGTTGTTGGGTTATAAGCATTGTAGTATGCCGCACTAAATTCATTTCCATATCTGTCCATTGTACAAACCGCATACGTATAAGACGAATTGTAACTTGATGATAATGTAAATGATGGAGAATAAGACATTCCCAAAAGATAGGCCGGATTTGCCATGGCAGTCGCAGCATCAGTTCCTTTAGGATAACAATAAATTGAAAAACGAGCTTCCGTATTGGCAGCAGATGACGATTTATATTGCCACGTCATACTTGTACCACTAACCGCGAGGTTTGTTGGTGCAGGTAAAGTTGAATGGGTTTTCCAGTCTATGGCAGGAGGCAATGCCTGACGATAAAATTTACCGGAAGAACTCGATAATTCCGTAGGATAACTGTTTAGTTTAAAATTAGTTGTATTGTAAAATATGGCACCCGGGGCACTCATAACATCACTTGTTCGATTACGTTCTATCTGCAAATTCGATTCCGAATTCTCAGTACTCGAGCGTGTCATACTTGAATAGAAATGAATTTTTTTGCCGTCAGTTCTTCGGTCTGTCATTGTCTTTGCCAATTTCGACCACCAAGGGCATAACACATCATAATCTTGACCGGAACTTGTTGTTTTCCAATATAATTGCGGAGAAATATAATCCACTGTTCCGGCTTCCATCCACGCTACCGGATCGCAATAAATTTGTTCGTACATATCACTACCCGTAATACCACTTGGCAATGTTAAACTATGAGCAGAAGCAACTGATGACTGGGTTGTCCAAATACCAAACGGAGAAACACCAAAACGAACCCACGGTTTTGTCGCCTGAATGGCATTATATACAGAAGCCACCATTGTATTTACATTTGACCGCCTCCAATTGGAAACAGACATACCGGAAGGTTTATACAAATTCTGCGAATAACTATCCAACGTACTGGAAGTTCCTGCATAAGCATAGAAATAATCGTCGAAAATAACACCATCAATATCGTATTTTCCCAAAATATCTTTAATAATATTCGTAATATGGTTAACAACAGAAGGATTTCCAGGGTCTAAAATAACCCCACTGGAATAGGTCAGTAACCATTCCGGATGATTGACACGAATATCCATGTTACCATTGCTCCCATTCGTCGATTCATAACGATACGGATTAATCCAGACATGCAACTCCATTCCCAAGCGATGTGCTTCTTCTATGGCTACAGCCAAAGGATCATAACCGGGGTTGGAACCACGTGTCCCTGTTAAATAAGAACTCCATGGTTCATAAGCGGAATTATACATGGCATCACACATAGACCGTACCTGAAAACAAGCTGCGTTACAATTGGCTCCTTTCAAAACACCAAGAATTGTTTTTAATTCAGCCTGTTGATTTGTAGAACCAGAGGTTTTCGGCCAGTCAATAGACCAAACAGTTGTCAGCCAAGTAGCTCTAAACTCACGTTTTGGCTGAGCAGTTATGCTTATAAAAGCAAAAGCTGAACATAATAAAAGCAGTAAATGTTTTTTCATAAAATATAATTTTTAGTTAAAGTTAATAGACTATCGTTTTTTGTACTTCGCCATCTACAGCCACTAAAAATAGGCCTTTAGGCAAAGCATATTCCATGCTGCCGTTAACAAATGTATTATACAATAACATACCATTGATAGAATATATTTGCACCGATACCTTTTTGTCTGTCTCTATACGTATACCTTGATGTTGAGAAATAATTTTGTAATGGTTGATTGTCATGTCTTGTATATCGGTAGTAGCTATGGTTAATTTATAAGCGACTATGCCATTATTTGGAGCCATAATATATACCATTACATAATTATTTTTAACTTCTGAACAAATGGGAACAGTTGCCGTACCATTTGCCGTACTACCCAAATTTGGTGTAGCCTCACCCACCTTTGTAGCATTTGCCAACCCCTCTGTAATTTCAAATACTTCCACGCTTCCAAACGCATTTGCAGCTGTTACCATAAACTTACGTCCCTTAAATGTAAACACATTAAAACCTGACGCACTGGCAATTGACGGCCTCACTGTACCAAATTCTGCAATTTTAGTTCCATCACTAAATCGATACAAAGCAGGAATATTAGTCGCATTCATGGCATAAAAATTAGCAGTCCCTTCAGGAACAACAAGCGCAGAAGAACCTGCCGGTAATGTACTGCACGTTATAATAGAAGGTGTACCAAAAGTTCCATTTGTAATCGGAATTCTTAATGCTTTACCACCAGCATTGCTGGCTGCCACCAAATAGCCGCCACTTGCAGTATGATAATCGGCATACAAAGCAAAATAATCAGAACGTCCAAAACCTGTAATATCAATTTCGGGTATCGTTTCCATTCCGCCACTTGTTCTATCTGATTTCGTCAAAAACAGTGTATTCGAACCGGTTTTTGTGCTACCAAAAAGTATTTGGCCATCAGCAGAAATCGCAACATTATTCATATTCCATGCACCACTTACCGTACCAACAGTACGCGTTGCAACACGCGTACCATTCGTGCCGTTAATCACATCAAACGTGGCAGCCGTATTTTGTTGGGGAATATAAAGATAATCCTCATACACCGCCATACTTCTTTGTAAATTGCCGGTCACCAAATATCCGGAAGCCGACTGAGTTTTCGACCACTGCTTTACAAATTCAACCGTCCCTGTTACCGGAGCTGGCGGATCAGGTGTCACGCTATTATTCCAAAAACCTGCCACATATTCATTCCCATAACGGTCAAAAGGACGAACTGCCCACGTATAATTACTATTGGCTTTAGAAGAATATGAAGAGATATCCATACTTTTTGTATAAGTATACCCTACCAAATAGGAAGAATTTTCCAAAGCTGCCGTAGCATCTGTACCTTTAGGATAAACATATACCGAAAAACGCATATTACTTGCCGAATGACTCCACGATATTGTGGTACTACTAACCACCACATTGGTAGGAGCCGACTGTGTGGTGGCATTCTTCCACGTCATTGCAGGCGGTAAAGCTTTACTCGCATATTTATTTTGTGATAAATTTGTATGGTATCCTTCCGAACTGTTTGCAAAATAGCTGTTATGACTATACATATTAAAAAAATAACGCGAATTATAAAAAACAGACCCAGTACAACTATTCTTTCTATTGACATCTATCTGATTTTGAATATCTGCAGGAGGATTAAATCGTCCTCCATCATTATTCACAACATCATGGCTTGTAAAAACATGACGACCAAAACGTTTGGCAATACTTCCCCACCATGTACACAGATTGTTATAATTGGTTGATGCTGAATAAGCAGGAGAAGTTGACAATGAAGGTCTGTAAATTTGAGGAGATATATAATCTAATATTCCTCTATACAAACACGTTACTCCATCAAAATAGACATCATCATACGAAAAATAGCCCGACACGCCATACACCGGTTGGATATTAAGATACGAACTTCTATCCTCTGGATAAACACGATGAGGTGTTGCACTCCAAATGCCGGGAGGAGCTATTCCAAACCGCACCCAAGGTTTGCCTGAAGATGCAATGCTTTGATAAACAGATTTAACAAATGACGTAATATTTTCACGTCGCCAATCACCCAAACTTAAATTATTCGGATTATTAGCTGACGTCATAACCGTTTCATTAGTTACCTGTTCCGATTTAGGCATTTGATTATAGAAATAATCATCGAAAGCGATACCATCAATATCATATTTAGTCAAAATATCTTTTATCACCTTCAATACGTATGCCTGAACATTCGGATTTCCCGGATCGAGAAAATATTGAGAGTCATTTTCTGTATGAGTCAATATCCATGAATTTTGTATATAAGATGAACGATTCGGCGTAATATTTGCAACTCTGTAAGGATTTATCCACGCATGCAGTTCCAATCCGCGTTTATGTGCTTCTGTTATGGCAAATGCCAATGGGTCGTAACCGGGATTTACGCCCTGTGTTCCTGTCAGTGCACGCGACCAAGGTTCATACGCCGAATTGTACATGGCATCACAGAAACTCCGCACCTGGAACAAAACGGCATTCATATTGCCTTGTTTGGCTCTATCCAGTAATGCCGTCAATTTAGCTTTTTGAGCTGCTATTTGAGTAGCATTACCGGGTGTCGTTACCGTTAGTTGATAAGGCCAATCAATGCTCCATGCCGTTGTTATGTAAGCTGCACGAAACTCTTGTTTAGGTGTCTGCGCCAACAACAATACAGAACACAACGTGAATAATATAACGGTTAAACGTTTTTCCATTTTTTATCTGACAAATTTAAATGGCACACCATCTACACAAATTACATAAATACCTTGATGCAAAGGTATCTCCACATCTGCATTACAACGTTTCTGATAGATGCAGTTTCCTCCAATATTATAGACTTGAATTAACGCAGATTGGTTTAATTTAACTCTTACTCCTTCTTTCATTGCTATTAACATCACATTATCATTTGATATATTCGAAACATCTGTGGTGGAAATAAACACTTTATAAGCTACCAATCCATTATTGGGAACCAAGACGTAAACATAAGCCGTATCGTTTGCTGTATAGGAACACATACCCACCGTATAAGTACTGTTTTCTGTTATTCCTATGTCGGAAGTCGATTTAGCCACTTTTTTTGCGGCATCCAAGCCATTGGTAATATCAAAAAAGTCAATGCTACCCAATTTGCTCGCCGGTGTTACCATAAATTTATGTCCCTGCAAAGAGAAAATAGTCATACCCGATGTCCCTTCCGGATCTTCAACAGGAGCAACAGCTCCAAAGGATTCCAATAAACTGCCATTAGACAAAATGTGTCGTTGAGGAATTGTAGTACTTGTCTGCAAATAAAGTTCCGATTCGCCCAACGCCAAAGTTTTTGTGCTTAATCCTGTCGGGATATCTGTACTTGTAATGGTAGCCGGAGTTCCAAACTCACCATTGGTAACAGGAATTTTAGCCACTTTACGTGTGGTATTGCTCAAAGCCAAAACATAACCACCCGCTTCAGTTGCAAAATCGCCATAGTAAGAGAAATAATCACAACGACCGAAACTCGGTAATGAGAATGTTTTGGTCACAGAACAGCCTCCATTATCTTTATCACTCACATTAATCGTAATATCCGAAGCTTTAATCAGTGAACTTCCAAACATAATTTGACCATCATTACTGATAGCAACACTCATCATATTCCATTCACTATCAAACGTTTTTACCGTTTTTGTCGCCACTTTGCCTCCTGTTGCCGCATCTACTACAACAAACTCTCCGGACGTTGAAATTCTTGGAATATAAAGTTTCCCGTCATAATAAGCCATACTGCGCTGTACATTACCGGTATAAATATAATCTACATCAGAACGCTGTTTTTTCCACAACTGTTCTACTGTTAAAGTTTCCGTTATTTCCCCACCTGAAGAAGTAATAAACTGTTTTTCTTCTCCATACGTTATTCCGGATTCAGTTTGAGCAAAAGCCCTAACGATATACACCGTTCGATAAGCTAAACCCGTCAATGACGAACTCAACGCCGAACCGACAAGAGTCCCTTCTATTTGTTGATAAGATCCCGTTTCTGTTTTCCACTCAAAGCCTTGTTTTATAAGAGGTTCTCCTCCTATTACAACTGTTCCGTTCAACGTAGCACCGGTTCCCAAAATATTAGTAGCAGCTAAAGTTACAACTTGTGGAGGTAGATTTCCGGATGTTGTAAAAGGAACTTCCTGACCATAAATAGTACCACTTTCGTTAGTTAAATAGGCACGATAAACATAATTTGTATTTAATGTCAATCCTGACAAATCAGCGGAGAGATAACCACTTTCCAAAGTGCCTGTTATTTTAGCATAAATACCTGTATCAGGCTTCCACTCAAAACCTTTAGCCGATATGGCAGTTTTTGACATGGCTGTACCATTCAGTTTTACAGATGTTTTGGTAATATTGCTTGCCGCCGAAGTTGTAATAATATCGGTTGCCGTATGAATATAAAAAGCAGGATTTGACTCATTGGCAAAACCATCCATAGAACGAACAGCAAATTTATGTGTAGCCAACCGGCTACTGTAAGCCGAAATATCAAACGCATTTACATACGTTACTCCCAACAAATTAGTTGCTTTTTCCATCTCTTTCAAATCATCAGTTGAAGTCAATGGTATGATATAAACACTATATTTTAAAGCTCCGCCATCCCATTTTAAAGAATCATTATTGTATGTCAAATTGGCAACTGCAGCCAAAGTTTTTGCCTCTTTCCAATCAATGACGGGACGTAAAGCAGGTGAAGTGAAACAGTTTGCTTGTAAATATGTTCCATATTGACCTAAATTTTTATCGCTGAAGACGATTGCACCCGGAGCGATAGAATCAGTGGTACGATTACGATCTATTTCCAACTTATATTCTTCGTTTTCCCATAAACGATAAAGTCCCATACTCGAATAGAAATGACGATTGTATTTTTTAGCAATACCATGCCACCATGGGCACAAAATATCATAATCTTGTCCCGAACTTGTGGTTGCCCAATAAAGTTGTGGCGAAATATAATCTATTGTTCCTGACGAAAGCCACGCCAAAGCATCACAATAAATAGAATTGTAATTATCCGATCCGGTTATACCCTGTGGTAACTCCACACCATATTTACTGGCTGCCTCCTGACTTGTCGACCAAATGCCACGCGGTGAGATACCGAACAGAATTTCAGGATTACAGGATTGAATAGTATCGTAAACCTCTTGTACTGTTTTATTTACATTATCTCTCCGCCAATCATCTAACGACAAATTATTCGGGTTATACGCTTTATAGGCAGCATTATCCTGTGAAGTAATGGACGAAATATAAAAATAATCGTCCCACACTATACCATCAATATCAGAATACTTTGTAATAATTTCTTTGGTAACATCTGCAATATGTTTGCGGACCTCCGGCAAACCCGGATTCAAAATAACACTTCCGCTCATATTCAGCAGCCAGTCGGAATGCTGCACCTGCATATAATCATCAGTAGGATACGTAGGAAATGTAGAATTTCTATATCGATAAGGATTCATCCAGCCATGAATTTCAATACCACGTTTATGAGCTTCATCAATAGCAAAACGCAACGGATCATAACCGGGAGCTTTCCCGCGAGTTCCTGTCAGATAAGATGACCATGTGGTGATTTCCGTAGAATAAAGAGCATCGGCTGCCGGACGGATTTGGAAGAAAGCAACATTCATATTTGTTGCCACAAGTCGATCCAAAATATCAATCAACTCCTGTTTTTGAGCGGTAATTTGTTGTTCGGCTGCTGTACCCGTACCTGTGATTTTTGTGCTTGGCCAATCAATATTCTCGACTGTTGCCACCCAACTGGCACGAATTTCACGTTTGGGAGAATCAGCAAATACGCATATCGCAAACGCAACAAAACAACTCACTAAAAAGGTTTTTTTCATAAATATTAGATTAAGTTTTATTTATGGTTAAGAATCGTTCCTGATTTCAAAGGAAATCAATGAACTATTTTATACAACACCGCATCAATTTGTATTACATAACAACCTCTTTCCAAAAGTATTTCGACCAAACCATCGTAAGAATTACTACTTATAAGTTGTCCGGCGGTTGTATAAACTGCCACTATCGATGGTTGTAAAAGTTCAAATGCAACGCCATTTTTCGTGTTTATCATTACCGGATTCCCGTCCATTGTCGTATTTTCCACTGCGGACACTATTTCTACAACCGGCGACGATTCGTTACCCATACGATCGAGCGTACGAACAGCAAAACGATGCGTTCCAAAATTATCAGCATAGTCCGACACATCCATTGAAGTTCCAAATGCTGTCCCAATCAAATAGGTTGCCGTGTTATAATTTCTCATGTTATTTTCCATACCGGCAGGCAAATGATAAATGGCAAATTTACGCCCGTTCGCAGGTGCTGTCCAACTTAAAGTATTTCCACTACGCACAACATTGGAAGCAACACCCAAATTTTCAGAATTTTTAAAACTGATAACCGGCGTAAGGGACGTCTGTTGGAAACGATTTGCAGGCAAATAGGTATTCATATATTCGTTAATATAATATTTCAAACAAAAGAACACAGAACCTGGCGCAGTAGCATCAAGTTCGCGGTTTTTATCTATTTGCAGCCAGCAATCTTCACGTGTAAAAGGATAACTTGTACTCATATCGTACAACAATCCCTGACTTGTATACATGTGACGTCCGAATTTTTTCGCCATCTGCGACCACCACGTAGTCAACGATATATAATCCGGTTTAGGATTATCGGTACGCCAATAAACCTGTGGTGAAATATAATCTATTGTATTGGCTTTCAACCAAGCCAAACCGTCAGCATAAATGGAATTATAAACATCCCAACAGGCTGTTACATTGTTAGGCAAAGAAACACCATATTTTGCTGCAGCCGAAGAACTGGTTGACCAAATACCCGGAGGCGATATACCAAAACGAATGCCAGGATTGATGCTTTGAATCATGTTAAACGTTTGTTCTACAGTCTTGTTCACATTATCGCGTCGCCAATCAGCAAGTGCCAAATTGTTTGGGTTGTTGGCTTTAAAGCTAGCATTATCCTGCGATGACATACCCTTAACATAAAAATAATCATCCCACACAATGCCATCAATATCGGGATAATTGGTAATAATTTCTTTGGTAACATTAGCAATATGTGTACGAACGGCAGGAAGTCCCGGATTTAAAATAGATTCCGAACCTATTCCCAAAATCCAATCGGGATGTTGTACACGCATATAATCATCTGTAGGGTGAGTGACAGTAGAAGATTCGTAACGAAACGGATTGAGCCACGCGTGCAATTCCAAACCGCGTTTATGGCATTCTTCAATGGCAAAAGCCAGAGGATCGTAACCGGGATCAACACCACGTGCACAAATATACGCCGACCACGTAGTTAAAGTTGTTGGATAAAAAGCATCAGCCATGGCACGTACATGCAAAAACACTGCATTCAGATTACCGGCTTTTACCTTATCCAAATATGTCGTTAACTGTTTCTTTTGCTGATTGATTTGTGCTGTATTTCCCGGAATAGTAATAGGCGATGTCGGCCAGTCTCCTGATACAGGAGATATCCACACTGCACGAAACTCACGTTTGGGTGATGCGAAAGAAAACGCAGCAATAGATAACAAAAAAACAAAAAGTGTAAGTTTTTTCATAAAATCCAATCATTATAAATAAAAAGATTTACAAAAGTAATGTTTTTATTTTAATTAAATGCGTTAATAATATCTAAAAATATCGTTTTCTTCAATTTTCTTCGTTAATTTCTGTCAATTCTAACCATTTTGTCATTTTTTTATCCAAAACAGCAGAAATTTCCGAGAAACGTTGAGTCGATTTTACCAAAGTTGCATTATCCAATTCTACGCCCGACGAAAAGACCGTTTCCAACTCTTTTTTTTCCAATTCCAATGCGGTGATATCCTGTTCCAATTGTTCCAATTCGCGTTTCTCGTTGAAACTTAATTTTCGTTTACCAGCATTGTTCGATTTATCAGGCTGTGGACGAGTTTGGACTTTCGCCACATTATTTGATTTCGGTTTTTGCTCTGCCATTTCTGCCTCTTTCAATTTCTGCCATTGACGATAATCGGTATAATTTCCGGGAAAGTCCTGAATTTTTCCAGCACCATGAAATACCAATAAATGATCAACCACTTTATCCATAAAAAAACGGTCGTGACTAACCACAATTACACATCCTTTGAATGTTGCCAAATAATCTTCCAACACATTTAGCGTGGCAATGTCCAAATCATTAGTTGGTTCATCTAAGACAAGAAAATTTGGATTGCGCATTAAAACCGTGCATAAATAGAGTCGTCGCTTTTCTCCACCACTCAAATTGGCAATAAAATCATATTGTTTTTGTGGTGAAAACAGGAAGTACATCAAAAACTGCGAAGCCGTCATCTTACGTCCATTGCCCAAATCAATTTCTTCTGCAATCGCACGCACGGCATCAATAGCTTTCATGTTATCATCAAAATTTAATCCGGATTGGCTGTAATAAGCAAACACAACCGTTTCGCCAATATCAAATTTGCCACTATCAGGCGGTACTTCGCCAAGCAACATTTTCAGAAATGTGGATTTTCCTGTTCCGTTTTTTCCTGTGATACCCAATTTTTCGTAACGCGAAAAATTATAATAGAAATTATCTAAAATGACATAATTACCGAAGGATTTAGACACATACTGTGCTTCAAAAATTTTAGAACCCAAATATGACGATTTTACACCCAACGAAAGTTGCTTCTCTTCGATACGCCTTTTAGCACGGGATTCTATCTCGTAAAAAGCATCTATTCGACTTTGTGCTTTGGTACCACGAGCCTGCGGTTGGCGGCGCATCCAATCCAATTCTTTACGATACAGATTTTTAGCTCTGTCGGTTTCGGCATTAAAATTACTAATACGCGCCTCACGCTGTTCCAAATAGTAACTGTAATTTCCTTTGTAATGGAACAATTTGTTTTGGTCTATTTCCAAAATATCGGAACAAACCCGATCGAGAAAATAGCGGTCGTGCGTTACCATGAGCAGCGTCATTTTGGAGTGATTGAGAAAATCTTCCAGCCACTCTATCATTTCCAAATCAAGGTGATTCGTCGGCTCATCAAGCAACAACAAATCAGGTTCGGTAATCAGCACATTCGCCAAAGCCAAGCGTTTCTGCTGTCCGCCGCTCAACAGATTAACCGGTTTTTCGAAATCGTGAATATCCAATTTACCCAAAATCTGTTTGATACGCGTTTCGTAGTCCCACGCATGGAGTCTGTCCATATCTGCCAAAACAGCTTGAAATTCATCGGCATACCGAACATTATCCTGTTCATGCAAAGTCAAAAGGCGTTCATACTTGGCAATAGTTTTTACCACATCATTTTCGGACATAAAGCACGCTTCCATAACGGTTCCACCATAAGGGAAAAGCGGCTCTTGAGGCAAAAATCCCACCCTCAAATCCTTACGAAACGTAATAATGCCATCATCAGGCGACTCCTTGTCCACTAAAATCTTTAGTAAAGTTGTTTTCCCTGCGCCATTTCGAGCAACCAGCGCCAAACGCTGCCCCTGTTCTATGCCAAACGAAATATTCTCAAACAATACCTTGTCGCCAAACGATTTTGTAAGATTTTCAACCTGAAGATATACCATAATGTAATAGTTAGTGCGTTGACAAAATTGTTACATTATATATCTGTAACCAGTCTTTTTGCCGAACGCAAAATTACAAAAAATACCCAGTTATAAATCAATTACACTAAAAATCAAAACAATTTTATTCTTTTTTGTCCACAAATTCATTAACTTTGCACATCTAATTTTAATGTGCAATGAAACTTCTCAAACAAGCAGTATGGATATTGGCATTAACAGTAACGCTGTATAGCTGTTCCAACGCCAAACGTTCTGCCGATATTTCCAATATTGATTTGAAAATAGAAATCGGGCGTTTCGACCGCGATTTTTGGAATTTGGACAGTGCCGATTTACAAAATGATTTGCTGCGTTTGGGAAAGAAATACCCCGAACTGCTGCCTATTTATTTGGAACGCATTGTAGAATTTGGAAAAATAACAGACACTGTTACAATCAGCACAATTCATAAATTTCATAAAGACACATCAGTAATTCATCTCTACACTGACGCGCTGAACAAATATCAAGATGTAAGCGACATAGAGAACAAACTGACCGATGCTTTCAAACGTGCCAAATATTTTTTTCCCGATGCTGAAACACCACAAATCTGTATGCACGTTTCAGGACTGAACCAAAGCATAGTAGTAGGCGAACATTTTATTTCGTTGAGCACGGACAACTATATGGGAAGTGATTATCCGCTGTACAAACGTGTGATGATTTACAACTATCTGCGTCCAAACATGTGTCGCGAAAAAATCACTTCCGATTATGTTACAGCATTTCTCTCTGCCGAATTCCCATTTTTCTCGCAAAAACGATTACTCCTTGACGAAATGATTTACAAAGGTAAAATTATTTATGCCTTGTCACTGCTAATGCCAAACGAACCGGAGCATTGGCTGATAGGTTACACACAGGAGCAGTTGGCTTGGGCAAACCACTATGAAAAAGATATTTGGCTAACCATGCTTAAACAGCAACAACTTTTTTCACACGACCCAATGCTGACAGTACAATATATGAACGATGCTCCTTTTACGGCTCCTATTGCACAAGACTCTCCCGGACGATTAGGCGTATTTATGGGCTGGAAAATAGTGGAAAGTTATATGCGTAAAGAACAGGATATTTCTCCTTTGGAGTTAATGAAAAACACGGATTATTCAAAAATTTTGGAACAATCGGGCTACAGACCGTAAAAATATGGAAGCAGAAGAAGAATTATACGCAGCACATAAAATTTTAACTGACTTTTTGTCGGTAAAAAAAATGCGACAGACTATTGAACGAGAAAAAATTTTAGACTGCATCTATGCCTACAACGGACATTTTAAGCCGAACACCATTTATGAGTTGATGCAAAACGATTTTCGGGTAAGCAAAGCAACGGTTTACAACACGTTTGAAACCTTACTGGAATGTAATCTGATTGTCAGTCACCATTTCTTGCACGATCGAGTGGAATACGAAAAAACAACTGCCAATGCGACACACCATCACCGCATTTGTACAAAATGTGGCGAAGTGCAGGAATTTTCGGATTTGAAAATAAAGCGAGCCATCAAAAACCGCACATTTACTACATTTGACACGGAATATTCGACGGTTTACCTGTATGGCATCTGCAAAAAATGTAAGAAAAAATACCGATTGAAATAACAAAAATCAGCCACTCAAAATTTGTTGGCAAGATTTTTGACAATAAAAACACGAAAAACAAGTTTTTTATTCACTAAACAAAAAAAATTATGAGTATTTATTGGATTCTTTTCATAGGAATTACCCTTGCAAGTTGGTTGGTTCAACGCAACCTACAATCTAAGTTTAAACGCTACTCCGGCATGCCTCTGTCAAATGGCATGACAGGCGCAGATGTGGCACGTAAAATGCTAAAAGATAACGGCATTACTGATGTTTCCGTAACCTCTACAAGTGGTTCGCTTACCGATCATTATAATCCGGCCAACAAAACCGTCAATTTAAGCGAGAGTGTTTATGGCAGTTGCAGCATAGCGGCAGCAGCAGTAGCGGCTCACGAATGTGGTCATGCCGTACAGCATGCGCATGCGTATGCACCACTGAAAATGCGCTCGGCACTTGTCCCTGCTGTCAGTTTTGCTTCCAAATGGGTTATGTGGGTTTTATTGGCAGGCATGTTACTAATCAACGTTTTCCCGCAACTGCTATGGGCAGGCATTGTGCTGTTTGCTTTAACAACATTATTCAGTTTTATCACGTTACCGGTAGAAATCAACGCCAGCAAACGTGCATTGGTATGGCTCGACAGTGCCGGCATTACAACTTTTGATACCCAAGAGCAAGCCAAAGATGCGTTGAAATCGGCAGCCTATACGTATGTCGTTGCGGCACTCGGTTCTTTGGCTACCTTACTCTACTACATAATGATTGCTTTGGGGCGCAGAAACTAAAAAAATAATTATTCATTATATCAACTTCATTTTATGATTTCCATTATTGTAGCAATTGCCCAAAATCAGGCTATCGGCAAAAACAATGATCTGTTATGGCATTTATCGGCAGATTTGAAACACTTTAAAGAATTGACTTCCGGCAATACGGTCATCATGGGCAAACGCACATTTTTTTCCCTGCCGGTTCACCCGCTTCCAAAACGCCGCAATATTGTTATTACCGACATTCCCGACGAGAAAATAGAGGGCTGCGAAATGGCTTATTCCATTGACGGTGCCATAAAATTATGCAACCCTGAAGAAACCAATTATATTATTGGCGGAGGCAGCATTTACAAACAATTTCTACCATTTGCCGACAAGTTGGAAATCACATGGGTTTATAAAGATTTTGATGCCGACACATTTTTTCCGATAATTGACGAAAACGAATGGAAAGTAGCAGCACAGTCAGAAAAAATGCACGATGAAAAAACCGGATTGGATTTCGCTTTTTTCACTTATACCCGCAGGTAACCGGTTTATTCAACTAAAAACATTAACTTTGTCACCTCTAAATCAGACAGTTTAAGTGGAAAAAAAGACAAGACATCATAACAAAAGAACATTTCTTCAACGCATCAGTTTTAAATATAGATTTTCCATCTTAAACGAAAACACGTTGGAAGAAGCCTTTCACATACACCTGTCGAGGTTGTCGGTATTTTTGTATGTGTGTTTGTTTGCTGTCATCTCATTCGCCGTAATTTCGCTGTTGATTTTTTATACGCCCATCAAACATTTTTTGCCCGGTTATTCCGACGCCTCTATTCGTTCGGATTTGGTACAGAAATCGTTGGAGCTGGATTCTCTACAAACGACAATGCAGTTTCAAGATGCACAGCTGGCTGTTATTAAATCTGTCTTAAGCGGAACCATACCTGTCGATTCGGTCACAGAGTTAGATTCTATCAAGTTAGAAAATCTGACAAAAGTATTTGATGTTAAAACTGAAGCGGAGGCTAACTTTTGCAAAAACTTTGAGGAGACCGAAAAATACAACACCATCAATGTAAAACAAGTACCGGACGGACAAATGATGGTATTTATGAAACCTGTTAACGGTGTTGTAGGCGAATCGTATAATCTGAATCTGTCGTTTGGCATTAAAATAATGGTAACGCCCAATGCTTCTATAAAATCGATACAAAACGGTACCATTATTTCCACCGATTATACATTAGAAAACGGTTATACAATTGTCGTTCAGCATAATGATGGTTATATTTCCGTTTACAAAAACATAACACAATTGTTTAAACAAACAGGCGATGAAGTAAAATCGGGCGAAGTAACAGGCATTATCGAAGATGCCGCAGACATACATAACGAATCGTATCTCTATTTTGAAATGTGGCGAAACGGGAAGCCTTTAAATCCTGCAGATTATATCATATTTTAACTGCATAAAAAAATCAAACCATTGAACTCTTCTATTTCTAAACAAATTCTGGCAATTTTAGGTTCTACGGGGTCTATCGGAACACAAACTTTGGACGTTGTAGCCGCCAATCCAGATCTTTTTGAAATTTATGCACTAACGGCGAACAACAATGCCGACCTGCTGATAGCGCAAGCTCGAAAATTTACTCCGGAAGTTGTAGTTATTGCCAACGAAAAACATTATCAGAAAGTAAAAGAAGCATTGGCAGATTTGCCGATGAAAGTATTTACGGGAAACGATTCCATTGCCGAAGTGGCAAAAATGGCTCCCATAACCACCGTAGTAACTGCCATGGTAGGTTATTCGGGACTGTTGCCCACCATTGAAGCCATAAAAGCCGGAAAAAAAATAGCGTTAGCCAACAAAGAAACATTGGTAGTGGCAGGCGAACTCATCACACGACTTGCCATGGAAAACAGGGCGGCCATTTTGCCCGTCGATTCGGAACACGGAGCCATATTTCAATGTTTGGTGGGCGAAAATGCCGACGAAGTGGAAAAAATTATTCTTACAGCATCCGGCGGACCTTTTCGTACCAAAACTTTGGACGAACTGAAATCGGTTACGGCAGCCGATGCACTCAAACATCCCACTTGGAACATGGGCGCAAAAATAACCATCGACTCTGCCGGTCTTATGAATAAAGGCTTTGAAGTGATTGAGGCAAAATGGTTGTTTGGTATTCAACCGAAACAAATAGAAGTGGTTGTACATCCACAAAGCATTATTCATTCCATGGTGCAGTTTCGCGACGGCAGCATAAAAGCACAAATGGGAGTTCCCGATATGCGCTTACCTATTGAATACGCTCTGACTTTCCCGAAACGTTTAACGACCAATTTTGAGCGCCTCGATTTTTCGAAATGCACCGCTCTGACTTTTGAAAAACCCGATATCAAGCGATTTCGCAATTTGGCATTGGCATTTGAGGCAATGGCACAAGGAGGAAATATGCCTTGTGTGCTCAACGCTGCCAACGAAGTGGTTGTCAGTGCATTTCTTAAGAATAAAATCGGATTCTTGCAAATGAGTGATATTATAGAAGACGTTATGCAGAAAGCTACTTTCATAAAAACACCCACTTACAACGACTATGTGGCTTGCGATGCCGAAACACGCCGCCTGACACAAGAGAAACTATAAATTATCTAAATTATAACATCAAAAAAATTATATGGAAACTTTTTTAATTAAAGCATTACAACTTATTCTCAGCCTTTCGTTGCTGGTTTTTGTACACGAACTCGGACATTTTATGTGGGCACGCATATTCAAAACCCGTGTCGATAAATTTTATCTCTTTTTCAATCCGACTTTCTCTATTTTGCGCGCAAAAAAGATAAAAGGTAAATGGCAGGTGCGCTGGTTTGCAAAAAATCTTCCCGACCATTTGCAACCGCTTTTGGACGAAGACGGAATGCCTAAAACCGACAAAAAAGGCAAAACCATTATGGTTCCCGCACCGACGGACGAGTTGGCAGACGACGACTGGCGCAAATATCCCGAAACAACCGAGTGGGGCATTGGCTGGCTGCCATTAGGCGGTTACTGCAAAATTGCAGGTATGGTAGATGAATCGATGGATGCCGCCACAATAAACAGCAAACCACAATCTTGGGAATATCGTTCAAAACCCGCATGGCAACGCCTCTTTATCATTACAGGCGGCGTACTGAACAATTTTATTGCTGCCATCATTATCTATGCCATGATTTTGTTCACTTGGGGAAAAGAATTTTTACCCGTAGAAAATGCCTATTTGGGTTATAACTATTGCCAAACAGCATTGGACAACGGTTTTCAGAACGGTGATGTTATTCTCTCCGTAGATAACCATAACGTAAAAACCGAACGCGATATTTTGGAAAAAATCATTATCGACGGGAAATGCCATGTGGTGGTAAACCGCGAAGGAAAAGAAGTCGTTGTTGATTTGCCTGCCGATTTTAGCGAACAAGTGGTTGCCTCACAAGAGAAACAATTTTTAATGGTACGCGTTCCTTTTGTGATAGAATCGGTGGTAAACGGTTCGCCTGCTGCTGCCATCAATCTGCAAAACGGCGACAGCATTGTAGGGCTTAACGGCAAAAATATCTCTGTATATCAAGATATTGCAGCAGAACTGACACAGTGTGCCGACAAAAAAATTGCCATTGCCTTTGTGCGCAATCATCAACTGATGACCGACAGCCTTACCGTTGATGCCAACGGAAAAATGGGCGTACAACTGAAAGATCCGCTCAAATTTTTCAAAACCGAACGACAGGAATTCGGATTTTTCACTTCCATACCTGCCGGATGCAAAACTGGCGTAGAAACATTGAGCAGCTACATCAAACAGTTCCGTTTGGTATTTACCAAAGCCGGAGCACAAAGTTTAGGCGGATTCGGAGCCATAGGCAACCTCTTCCCTGCCACATGGGACTGGAGCATTTTCTGGAATATGACTGCATTTTTATCGGTTATCCTTGCATTTATGAATATCCTCCCCATTCCCATTTTAGACGGCGGTTACGTACTTTTCATTCTGTATGAGATGATTACGGGACGCAAGCCAAGCGACAAATTTATGGAAATTTCGTTGAACATCGGCATGTTCTTGTTGCTGGCACTGCTGGTTTATGCCAATGGAAACGACATTATACGCCTTTTCAAATAAACACATTACGCATATATTTTTAAAAACGACAGCAAAAAATTGCTGTCGTTTTTTTGTGCATTAAATTATTACACAAATTAGCAACCAAATTACGCACCAAAAACAAGTACTAACAAGGACTTTGCTTTATGTTTTTTTTTCGTTTTTCTTTGTAGTGTGAAATTTTTCAAAAATCAACGGCCGTATTTTTGAGAAATTAAACAGTATTTATTTTTTTACAAACCATTTAAAATAAAAAGAAAAATGAAAAAATCAAATGTATTTAATGCTTTGCTAATTTTATTGTTATCATTAGCTATTTTACCCTCTTGCACAAAAAAAGAGGAACAATTCAAAATGCTTCCTGTTTCAGCAATTAAATTGACAGGAGAACACAGTGATTTAATAAAAATTAATGCAGATTCTGTCAAAATTATGTTAGTCAAATTAAATGAGGATGATGGATGGACTGTCCGTGCTCTTATTCCTATCAGTAATACTTCTACATGGAGTGATGTTAATGTAGAAAAATATGTTGAGGGAAGAAAGGCTAAAAAAGGTATGACATTTGGCTATCAACCTTCAATGTCTCCTTCTGTATCTTTTTATGATGCGAATGGCAACGAAATAGACTTAAAAATGAGTTTATATGATTCTGAAGATGCATTCAGAAATGTTCTATCTTCAAATGCCCTAATTACAGACAATGCTTTAATTAAAAGTGCCTACGAAAGCATCTATGCTGAATACGAAAGAAACAAAGCTGTTTTTGATAAAGTGGCAGAGATTAAAATTACCAATTTAGAATTAGATAAAGAAGATTATCCAAAAGAACCCAAACCAGAATCTTTTGAAGATGCCTATAATAGAGCTGCTAAACAATACGAAGATGCCTATAATAGAGCCGCCAAACAATTAGAAGATGCAGGATTTTAATTCATTACATTATGAGCGAAGAAATTAAAACTCAACAAACCGTGCCTTATGCCATTGCGGTATTGGTTTTGGGAATTTGTTCCCTTGTTTTCGGATGTGTTTTTGTGGGACTGATATGCGGCATCGTTGGCTGTATATTGGCTTCCAAGGGCAATCAAATTTACCAACAAAATCCGGAAGCCTACACCAATTACGGAATGCTCAATGCAGGACGCATCATGTCTATTATCGGCATTGTATTTGGGGCACTTTATACAGTTTATTACATCATTTTTGTAGCCATTTTGGGATCGGCAGTTGCCGGCCTCGGATTATTGGATAGCTTGATGTAATGTTAAATTGGTTAGAAGCACATCTTTTACCTTGTGCCTATAAACAACTTTTGGGAATCAGCTGCCCGCTGTGCGGAAGTCAGCGGGCAGTTATTTTACTTCTACAGGGTCGGATATGGAAAGCAATCATGCAGTTCCCGCCATTACCAATAATTATATTCACTATCGGATTCTTGATTGTTGAGAGAAAACATTTAACCAAAAAACAATATCAACCCATTATTTTTTTCAATCTGATTATTCTGTTCCTAAACTGTATTTATCAAAATTTATATTGGAAATAAATGTGATCGGAACATGAAATTTATTTTTTCAAAAAAAACACTTATCTTTGTAATGCTATGACAAAAAACTGCCCTGAAATAGTGGAATTACGACAAATAGTGGAAAATTCCGTATCGCGACGCATGAAAACGCCATCCGACTTTGAATTTTTGGCCGGTGCCATATGGGAACGCATACACGAATCCATAAGCCCGACAACTCTCAAACGCTTGTGGGGCTACATAGACGGAGCAGATACCACGCGCAACTGCACCTTACAGATTTTATCCCGTTTTGCAGGATTTGCCGATTGGGACGCATTTCTGAATATGTTATCAAAACAAAACGATGTACAGTCTGACTTCTTTTTGGCGTCAGACACACTGCAAGCTGCAAACCTTACAACCGACGACCGAATAGAAATAGCATGGCAACCCAATCGCCATTGCATTTTACGCTATCTTGGAGACAATCGCTTTGAAGTGGAGAAATCCGAAAACAGCAAACTCCATGCAGGCAACACGTTCTGTTGTTCCTTATTTATTCTTGGGCAACCGTTATACATCGATCAACTGATACAAAATGGTCACGAACCTGTAGCATTTGTCGCGGGTAACAAGGGCGGACTTACCATTGTACGTAAACTGTAAATTTTTCACAGTACTAAAAAAATTGTTATACATTTTTTTTGGTATCTTTGTCGGATTATGTCCAACGAATCTTCTTTTTCCTCTTCAGGTTTTATAGAAATACCTCAAGGTCTTTCCGAAAACCAATTTACCGAATGTACGGCATTGACATGTAATGGTTTTAATCAACTCATTCGTGCCAAACGATTCGGCAAATGGTTTATGCTGAAAGGATTAAAACCGGAATATCAAACACAGACCATTTATGTGGAGATGCTCGCCAAAGAATTTGAACTCGGCGTACAACTCACCCACCCCAACATTGTACAGGTTATCGGCAAAGAAATGGTTCCGAAATTCGGACCGTGTATCATTATGGAATACATCGACGGCGAAACGTTAGATAAATTTTTACAAAGCCACCCGTCTGTAGATACACGAAAAAAAATAGTCCGCGAGCTATTAGATGCGATGAGCTATTTTCACAGTAAACAAATTATTCATCGCGACCTCAAACCGGGCAATATTCTTATAACACACAATGGCAGTAATCTGAAAATCATCGACTTTGGCCTGTCCGATACCGACTATCATACCATTTTGAAACAGCCGGCAGGCACTGCCAAATATATTGCTCCTGAACAAAAACAAAATGGAGTTACACTCGATTGCCGCGCCGATATTTATGCGTTTGGACTGATTCTGCAACGTATTTTTCCAAACAAATACCGACACATTGTACGCAAATGTACACAACTCGACCGTGAAAAACGCTACAACAACACAACAGAAATTATCGCCGCTTTCAATCGTAAACCATTGGTTCTCCCGATTATTGCCGTTTCCATACTTGTTATTCTTACTATTCTGATTCTTTTTAAAAACAATTTTAACGCAAATCAAACGCCTGAACTTATTGTACCGGCACAAGACACCGATATTGTTGATTTACAGCAAATTGACAGCACAACAACCACACCGCAGGAGATCATACGTGAAAAACCAACTACAGAGAAAGAAAACATAACTGCAACCAAAACTTCTACGATACAAGTGGAAGAAAAGCCTACTGTAATGCCGCCTGCCACTTCAGACGAAACCATTGATTCGTTAAGACGCTCACAAATGTATGGCGAACCCGATGAAAATGCCTTAATGGATTCCATCGAAAAAAACTACGAAACCATTTACGAAAACGAAATCAAATTATGTTATAACACCGATTCTTATACCAAAGATTTACTTGAAACCATCTCGGATAAATGTGAAATACAATTCAACACTATAACTTATGAAGTAGAATCGGAACGTTTAATATTCAAATTAAAACGGTTTGCAGAAGATTGTCATGATAAATTTTTAGAAAAATACAGAAGTAGAATTAACTCATGCGAAGCACTTATAGCAAAAAGAGATTATATTGAAACAGAAAAGCAAAGAACAAAAAATGAACGTAGTAGTGCCATAAAAGATGCTGTCGATATTTACATTAACAACGAGTTTGGAGCTTATCCTAATGATTGGCGGGTACAAAAATTGACACCGGAACGATTTCAAGAAATACAAAAAGAGTATCCTTGGGAAGCAAGACAAGCCAAACTGTTATTTAACCATATGTTACCCATTTATCGCCAAACTCTTAAAAAATTAGAAGCCTGCAAAAGCCTTAGCGCACAATTAGATGTATTAAAGAATCATTTCAAAGAAGTTTATATATGTCAATCACAGTTAGAAGCAAATTTAACCTCACGTGGAGACACTGTAATTTTTCAGTATGGTTTTTATAGTGCATTTCCCAAACTACATAAGCGCGTAATTGCCCCACACGATGAATTTGTAATTAAGTTTTCCGTAGAATCACATTACATTCTTCTTTTGTATGTTGACGAAGATTACTATGCAAGATCACCACTATTTCGTCCGACAACCGACGAAGAACGCAATAAATATATTACAAAACGTCCACGTGGATTTCAATACGGTCCTAACGAAATTCCTTATATACTACACAAAATTTACACCATTCCCACCAAACAATATGTAATACTATTTACGTGATTGACATAAAAAAACGGCACACATCATTTTTGCAACTACAATCGCTATTTTCAAGTCATTTTACATTGTTTTTTAAATTTTTCGTTCTTTTGGGCGTTTCTTTTTAAAGAAAAATGTACATTTGTAGTCTTTTTGTCCTGAACTTTATGGAAAAAGCACAAATACGCGTTATTGGTATATCCGAGAACAAAGTTTCATCGGAATTTTTATTGTTGCTTTTGGGCGAAATAGAAGGTGAGCGCAAATTTCCCATTCTCATCGGAAAAACGGAAGCAAATGCTATTTCCATGAAACTGCATGGCATAGAACCGCCACGCCCACTGATATACAATGTAATGTTAGATTGTGCAAGTCGGGCGAATGTCAGTCTGCAAGAAGCAATGGTTTATAAAATAGAAAAGGAAATTTTTTATACCAAACTTATTTGGCGGAAAGAGGGCGAAACTTTCGAAACGGAAGCTCGCATTTCCGATGGCATAGCATTGGCAATTTATGCCAAACGACCCATTTTTATCGATAATCAACTGCTCAATCAACTTTGCCAACATCTTGCCCAAAGTAAAAACAAGATGACAGAAAAAACAACTGTTGAAGATATGAACGAAACGGAGCTGACAGATCTTCTGCAAAAATGTATCGACAACGAAGATTATGAACAAGCCGCCAAAATACGCGACGCCATAGAACAATGTAAAAACACGAACAAATAATAATCACTTTAAATCTTAAATTATGAACATGAAAATTCGTTTGATTGTAATGAACTTCCTGCAATATGGAATTTGGGGAGCTTATTTAACTTGTATGGGAGCCTATTTGGCATCGCACGGATTAGCCGGAAACATCGGTATATTCTATTCCATTCAGGGAATTGTGTCACTATTTATGCCTGCACTCATTGGTATAGCGGCCGACCGCTGGATTCCCGCTCAAAAAATGTTGGGTATCTGCCACGGATTGGCAGGCGCATTTATGATTGCCGCAGGAATTTACGCCCTTTCCGCAGGAACCGCTGTTGAATTTGCTCCATTATTTACACTTTACACATTGTCGGTAGCATTTTATATGCCCACCATCGCTTTATCAAATTCGGTAGCCTATTGCGCTCTCAACAAGGCCGGATTAGATACCGTTAAAGATTTTCCGCCTATCCGCGTTTTCGGAACTGTCGGTTTTATCTGTTCCATGTGGGCTGTCGATTTGCTTGGCTTCCAAACCACTCCCATGCAATTCGTCATCAGTGGCGGACTTGGCATTTTATTGGCATTATACGCATTTACATTACCAAATTGCCCTGTAAATAAATCGGCTGAGAAAAAATCGTTTGTTGAAGCACTTGGCTTGCAAGCCTTTTCACTCTTCAAACAAAAAAAGATGGCCATTTTCTTCATCTTTTCAATGTTATTGGGTGTATCATTGCAAATTACAAATGGCTTTGCGAACCCATTCTTGCAAAGTTTTGGACACTTAAAAGAATATGCCGACACTTTTGGCGTTCAGCATGCCAATATTCTTATTTCCATCTCACAAATTTCGGAAACACTCTGCATTCTCCTTATCCCGTTTGCATTGAAAAAATTCGGCATCAAGAATGTAATGTTAATGGCAATGTTTGCATGGGTGTTACGTTTCGGTCTTTTCGGACTCGGTAACCCCGGAAGTGGTGTCTGGTTGTTTATCGCTTCATGTATTGTGTACGGGTTTGCATTCGACTTTTTCAACATTTCAGGTTCGCTCTACGTTGATCAGGAAACAGAACCGGGCATTCGTTCTTCGGCACAAGGTTTGTTTATGATGATGACTAACGGCGTTGGTGCCACCATTGGTACTTTGAGCGCACAAGCCGTTGTTAATAAATTTGTACCATCTGTCGAAAATTGGGACTTGGTTGCTGACATTCATACACAAGCAATGGAAATCTGGCAAGGTTGGCAAACAACTTGGTATATTTTTGCAGCTTATGCGTTGGTTGTAACTATTTTATTTGCTATTTTATTCAAATACAAACACGATCCGAACGCAGTTCAAGGTATAAAACATTAAACGTAAAAACGTACAATTTACGTCTTTTACATAAAAAACTATGGAAAATTTAGGCATGGTGCTCCGCACCGAACATCTGATAAAAACTTATGGGAAACGTACTGTTGTAAATGACGTTTCCATAGATGTCAAACAAGGCGAAATTGTTGGCTTGCTTGGACCTAACGGTGCCGGCAAAACCACCACGTTTTATATGACAACGGGGTTAGTAACTCCTAATCAGGGACAAATTTTTCTGAACGATAAAAATATCACCAAATATCCCGTATATAAACGTGCACAGGCAGGCATAGGCTATTTGGCACAAGAAGCTTCAGTCTTCAGAAAAATGACGGTAGAAGACAATATTCGTGCAGTGCTGGAAATGACTAAATTTTCAAAACAAAAACAACGTGAAAAATTAGAAAGTCTGATAGAGGAATTTCACTTGGAAAAGGTGCGCAAAAATATTGGCGACAGACTTTCGGGAGGCGAACGCCGCCGAACGGAAATTGCCCGCTGTTTGGCTATCGAACCAAGTTTCATCATGCTTGACGAACCGTTTGCCGGCGTAGATCCTATTGCTGTGCAGGATATTCAAGATATTGTTTGGCATCTGAAAGATAGAAATATCGGAATTTTGATTACCGACCACAATGTGGACGAAACTTTGTCCATTACCGACAGAGCTTACCTGCTTTTCGAAGGTCGTATTTTATTTCAAGGTACACCTGCCGAATTGGCTGCGAACCCGATTGTACGCGAGAAATATCTTGGTCGCGATTTTGAACTTAAGAAAAAAACACGCATATAACCTAAATTTTTATGAAAGCACATACTTTAATAGTTATTTTCGCTCTTGTAAGCCTTTTTGCCTGCGGGAGAACAAATCCGAAAATCGTTTCCTCCGACTTTATTCCGGTTTCGGCTGTAACACCTGTCGATACCGCTTTCCACAAGCAATTAGATGCGTTCAAACAACAAATGTCACACGAAATGGATGTCGAAATTGGTGTATCTTCACAAAACATGACTGCCGAACTTCCTGAAGGATTACTAAATAATTTTGTAGCCGAAACCATGTTGGAATATGGCAACACCATAAAACACACCGATATAGCCATTTCAAATATGGGAGGTTTACGACGCGATTTGCCGGAAGGGAATATTACAGTTGGAATAATTTATGAATTAATGCCATTTTACAACAAGTTGGTTTTTCTCGAATTGAAAGGCAGTGAGGTTGATTCTCTTTGTCAAACCATTGCCAAAAAAGGAGGCGATGTGGTAGCCGGTGTTTCTCTGATGATAACACAAAACCACCAAGCGACAAACATCAAGGTAGAAGGCAAACCGATAAACCCTGACAAAACTTATCGAATTATTACCACCGACTATTTATCTGAAGGCATGGATCATCTTGCGCCATTAGCCAATTATCAAAAAATTGAACATTTGAATATTGTGATGTCGCAAATGATGATAGATGCCATAAAAACAAAAACAGCTAAAAAACAACTTATTAAAACGACTCTAAAAAATAATATTTATGTGGAAAAATAATATGTTCACCATTATTTGTTGCCTGTTTTTAGCAACTTCCTGCTCACAACACCCACGCCAATTGGTTATTTTACACACCAACGATTGCCATAGTCGTGTAGAGCCGACTTCCAAAAATATGGGAGGATTTGAATATCGCAAACAGCTGATAGACAGCATACGCGCCACAAACGCCAATGTTTTGGTATTAGATGCCGGCGATTTGGTACAAGGGACTCCTTATTTCAATATCTATGGTGGCAAAGTGGAAGTAGAAGCGTACAATGCCATGGGATACGATGCCATAACACTTGGTAATCATGAATTTGACAATGGAATAGACAGCCTTGCAAAAATGCTGCAATCTGCAAAATTTAAAGTGGTCTGTTCTAATTACGATGTCGTCGGTACCGCCCTCGAAAATAACGTAGAAAAATATTTGGTTCTCGACAAAGAAGGACTAAAAGTAGGTATCATCGGCTTAGGTGTAACGCCGGACAAAGTTATTCTGCCCAACAATTTTCAAGGTATAAAATACCAAGATCCCATAGAATGTACCAATCATTGCGCACAATTTTTGAAAACAGAAAAAAAATGTGACTTCATAATCGTTTTATCGCATTTGGGCTATACGGGCGAAATGGGAGATTCCGTTTTGGCAACAAAAACTCAAAATGTAGATTTAATTTTAGGTGGACATACACACAATATTCGTGGAACCTTTAAAATTCCAAATCTCCACGGTGACACCATTACAGTAGCGCAATCAACCAAATCGTGCGAAGAAATGACTAAAACTATTGTGGAATATTAAATTTGTACACTAATTTAAAAAATCAAACAAAAAATAAACTACCTTTGTCGATTCAATAAAAACAAGCAAAAATGGAAAAATTACAAGCAAACGAAGGAAAAAACCTCGAAATTGAGGTAAACGGCATCAAATATCTACGCATTCCCGTTAAAACACACGTGGTAATGAAAGAAGATGACCTTTTTGAAGTGGTTAACAAATATACAAAAGATATCCGTAAACCTGACGATATTATTTTTTGCAGTGAAAAAGTAATTGCCATCACACAAGGTCGTGCATTTCCTATTTCAGAAATTAAACCAAGTTGGTTTGCAAAATTTTTAGTAAAATTTGTCTATAAATCGCCTTATGGCATTGGATTGGGCAGCCCTTACACCATGCAATTGGCCATCAAAGACGTTGGTATTCCACGGCTGCTTTTGGGGTGTGCCGCCGCATTGGTTACAAAACCGTTTGGCGTACGTGGCGCATTTTACAAAGTGTGCGGACAACGGGCTTATGCCATCGATGGTCCTTGTGATTGCACTATCCCGCCATACAACCGTTATGCCAAAATGGCTCCAAAAAATCCCGATAAAGTAGCACGCCAAATGAAAGAAAAATTGGGAAATGAATTTATTGTATTGGATGCCAACGATTTGAATGTAGATATTCTTGGAAAATCATCAAAAAATTTGGACGTGAAATTTTTAAAAGCACTGTTTAAAGACAATCCGCTCGGACAAAATTCACAACAAACGCCTATTGCCATCGTACGAAAAGTTTAAACCATCATGCTATCATTTATCACTTGGAATCCGGATCCCGAAATTTTTAGAATTGGCTCGTTGGCTGTACGTTGGTACGGATTGATTTATGCCACAGGTTTTTTTGTGGGTATCACTATTTTGGGCAAAATGTTCAAGCACGACAATGCTCCCGACAGTTGGGTTGACAAAGTCTTTGTTTACATCGTTTTAGCAGTGATAATAGGTGCACGTTTGGGACACGTTTTCTTCTACGACTGGGAATATTATCGTGAGAATATCGGAGAAATTTTTAAAATTTGGCATGGCGGTTTAGCAAGTCATGGCGGCGCATTGATGATGGTTGTGGCCTGTTGGCTGCTCTCAAAATACCTCACGAAACAAAGCATTTGGTGGCTTGGCGATCGTTTGTTTGTACCATCCGCATTAGTTGCCTGCATGATTCGCATCGGCAACTTAATGAATTCTGAAATATACGGAACACCTACCGATTTGCCTTGGGGATTTGTATTTCTGCGCGGACAAGAACAATTTTGTGGAACAGTAGAAGCCTATTCACCTTGTGCCGCCCCTTCGCTGTGCTGCCCATCAACAGAATGGCTGCCCTGTCATCCCACACAACTTTATGAGGCTGCCGCCTATCTCCTACTCTTTATTCTGATGATGTGGCTTTATTGGAAAAAAGACGCAGGCTGTTTCAATGGTTTACTCTCCGGCATTGGTTTTACGGGAGTTTTTATGGCACGCCAATTTATAGAAATTCTAAAAAACAATCAATCCGCTTTCGAAAGCAACATGACTTTCAATATGGGACAATGGTTGAGTGTCCCGTTTGTGATTTTAGGTATATTACTCATTATTCATGCCTTAAAAAAAGGCAAAGTAACGTATGTTCTGCCTCAAGAAAAAAAGCCTCTGACAAAAAAGAAACCGTGATCTCACTTCATTGAAATGATAACACCCAACGAAATTGCAGCGGTAGGATATGTAACTAAAACACATGGAATTAAAGGCGAATTAACACTCGTTTTTGATGCCAATTTCGATTTTGAATCCTGTGATTATTTCGTATTCGACATGGATGGAATTTTTGTCCCATTTTTCATTGACGAATATCGTTTCAAAAATGACACAACTGCTTTTGTTACATTTGACGGCATATCGGAGGAATGTTCTGCTCGTGAATTTTGCGGAAAAACAATTTATGTCAAACATGAACTTCTAAACGATGACACAGCTGTTTCCATTAACTATTTTGTAGGCTTCTCCGTTGAGACGAATTCTGAAAAATTAGGCACAATAGATGCCATAGACGATTCTACAGCTAATCCTCTTTTAATCATCGGCGACAGACTTATTCCTTTCAACGAATCTTTTATTCGAAATATAGATTCGCAAAAACGCATTTTATATATGAATCTTCCGGAAGGATTACTCGATTTATGAACAGACACCACATCCCTATTTAAATAGAATTAATTGTGTATCATTTATATCTTTTATTACATATTCTGTCACAACGTATTTACCTAAAAAATGAGATGGAATATCATATAAAAACGATTCTTTTAAAAAAAACAGTAAAATTGTTCTTTGTAACAAATAAAATTATAACTTTGTAAATTAAAAAAATATTTTTCTTCTTTGTTAAACTAAACCCATGAATGCTATGAGACGATTTTTCCTCCTTTTTGGAATAGGATTAATTTTTCCTATTGCCTTATTCGCACAATTTAGTCCCGGAACAATTACGCCACAGACAAAACCGGACACATTCAGTTTCAACACTTTGCCAAAAATTATAGAAGTTCTCTCCGTTACTCCGGCAACAGGTGGAGACGGAAACTACACCTATCAATGGAAAATAAATGATGTAGTAATAGACACGGCAAATACAGAAAATTACAGACCGCTATTTACTACAGTCGG
>JAQUTW010000007.1:57259-70207 GCA_028694215.1 Paludibacteraceae bacterium
ACTTTGCCAAAAGTTGTAGAAGTTCTCTCCGTTACTCCGGCAACAGGTGGAGACGGAAACTACACCTATCAATGGAAAATAAATGATGTAGTAATAGACACGGCAAATACAGAAAATTACAGACCGCAATTTACTACAGTCGGCACTTTTGTTATAAGCCGCTGGGCTAAAGACGGAATTGAAACTTTCCAAAAATCGGGGGAATATACGGTAACCTTTTTACCACAATTTGAACCCGGAACAATTACGCCACAGACAAAACCGGACACATTCAGTTTCAACACTTTGCCAAAAGTTGTAGAAGTTCTCTCCGTTACTCCGGCAACAGGTGGAGACGGAAACTACACCTATCAATGGAAAATAAATGATGTAGTAATAGACACGGCAAATACAGAAAATTACAGACCGCAATTTACTACAGTCGGCACTTTTGTTATAAGCCGCTGGGCTAAAGACGGAATTGAAACTTTCCAAAAATCGGGGGAATATACGGTAACCTTTTTACCACAATTTGAACCCGGAACAATTACGCCACAGACAAAACCGGACACATTCAGTTTCAACACTTTGCCAAAAATTATAGAAGTTCTCTCCGTTACTCCGGCAACAGGTGGAAACGGAAACTACACCTACCAATGGAAAATAAATGATGTCGTAATAGATACGGCAACAGCCATTAATTATTATCCGACTTTTACAACTAACGGGGAATATACTATTAACCGTTGGGCAAAAGACGGTTTTGACGAATTTCAGCAATCTGGGCAAAGTTATAAAGTGGTAATTCTTCCCCAATTTAACTCAGGAATAATTACAGCCAAAGATGACACCATCGGCTTTGCCGACCTTCCCAAAACCATTACCATTCGTTCGGAAGCAGATGCTGTTGGAGGCGATGGTAACATCAAATATCGCTGGACACTTAACGGAGATGATTTACCTGAAACCAGCGTTGATTTGATAAAAAGCATTACCGAACCAGGAGAATATATTTTTAACCGCTGGGCAAAAGACGGCTTCTCACAAAAAGACTGGAAATTATCTGCCAACAGCTACAAAATCAAAATCTGTAACAAATTTGATGCAGGAATTCTACCTTTAATTAATGACACATTATGTTTTACAAACACAGAAACTCTTTACGACATTGTTCTCGGCAGTGAAAAAGAAGCTTCGGGAGGCGATGGGACTATTTCTTACCGTTGGAATATGAGATGTGATTGGAAAAAGGCAGTTATTATACCAACATCCGACACCACTCAAATGACAATTTACGTGGATACCACTGCTTATGATGTAATTAATAATGCAAAAGCAACAGAGATTTATCGTTTTGTAAAAGGGAATGTTAAAGATGCCCGATTCCCAATGAACTTTATGTTTACACGATTTGCGAAAGATGAAAAATTCTCGACAGAATGGACACAGGCAGAAAATTCTATTGTTTACACCATGTCCGAGCATAAAGCCGGATCAGGTACCGTGTACATTTGTGAAGGTAAATTCCCTTACACACATACATATACCTATTATGATAAACATACAGAAGATACTGTTTTTACAAAAAATGGCGAACAACTTATCATGCAAGATTTTACACCATATTTATGCAACAATCCTGTAACTTTAACAGCTGTGGAATGCCTTATACCGGAAGCTGTTGTAAATGAGATTTTGCCAATATGTGAAAACGCTTCCAATTTATCATTAGGATTTAAAATTAAACGAGGAATTCCTAACCAATATAAACTTGAATTTGGCGAAACAGCTAAGGCACAAGGATTTGTTGACGTCGATTATACCGCTATTCCTGCAAGTAGAAGCATTCAAATCAAAAAGCCGACCAATGCAAAATCAGGAGTATACACACTAAAAATCTATTTCAAAGATACACGTCCGAAAGACATTTGCGAAACCGCCTACAGCCTTTCATTTACCTTACATTTAGACAATTATATTCACGTAAAATGGAATGATGTGATATTTGTAGATAACAACAGTAACGACGCTACCGATTTGAAATTTACCTCTTATCAATGGTACAGAAACGGGAAAGCCATAGAAGGTGCAACCGGACAATACTATTATCAAGAAGGAGGATTAAATGGTATTTATTATGTTGTGATGCAAACTACTGACGGTCAACAATACATTTCTTGCGAAAAAGTTATTGTTCCAAAAACGTCTGCTCCAACAGAAAAAATTGTAGTTTATCCGGTTCCGGTAGAAGCAAACATGCCGGTTATAATCGAAATACCTTTTGCTACAGAAGATTTAGCAACAGGGCAATTGGAGGTTTACAATGCTCTTGGAATATTAATGACACATTACACCAACGTAAGTAATTTGATGCAAATATCACCAATAGCACAAAAAGGTCTGTATATCCTTAAACTTACAACTTCTGGAAATAAGATACATACCGCTAAATTTATGGTAAAATAAAAACAATTCATTTTAACACATAAAAAAACGAGCATACAATGAAAAAACTAATTTCCTTCATATTTATCGGCTGCCAAACTATTGCCATCTCATTTGCGCAAAATGCGACAGAAACAGCCACCGCAACAACTGATCAACAGAACACAACTACAGAGACCACTAACACAAAAGCGTTTCATGATCTCAGAACAGGATCGTTTTTACAAATTGGTGGAGGTGTTGGTCATGGCGCACTTAACTATAACCTTCCAAATGGTACACAAAAATGGATGATGCCGGCCGCTACAGTAGAGTTAAGATATTCTTTTTTCTTTTTACCGTATATGGGCGTTGGAATTGGCGCAGGGATAAGTACTTACGGTTCTACCGCTTATTTAGATTCTATCAGAACATTTGTTTGGAACGATGTTACGGACAGTGAAGGTGATCATTACAATCACCACACAACTGCCAACAACTGGGTAGAAAAACAAATAAGTCATATGGTAGAAATCCCGTTAGCCATACAATTTCACCACAACTTCGGAGGGAAAGTCGGTTTTTTTGCCGCTCTTGGATTTAAAATCGGTATCCCCGTTTACAACACTTATCAAGTTCTTGATGGCTCACTTACCCACAGCGGTTATTATCCACAATGGGATTTATGGCTTCAAAATTTGCCAGGACGTTTTTATACAGAAACAAACGAAAACCAAAATGGGAAATTTGACCTAAAACTTTCTTATAGTGCATTTGCAGAATTAGGCATTTTATTTCAACTCGGCAAAAGAACAGATTTACTACTCGGATTGTACGGAGATTATGGATTCAACGACCTTACGCCCACAACACAAAACGAACGGACATCTTTAGGATTTAAGAATCAAAATTATACCTTTATGAACGAATACCAAGGTCTAATTGGGACAAATGAAGTAGAAAAAATCAACACATTCAATTATGGTGTAAAAGTAGGAATTCAGGTTTATATAGGACGTGACAAGAAAAAAGCTCAAAAAGGAGAAGATATCGTTTATGTGCACGATACCATTACATTGCGTGACACCATTACTCTGCGCGACACGGTAACCAATATTAAAATTCAGTACATAGAAAAACAAAAAGAGCAACGCAATCATCTTGATGCCATGTTACAAACAGCTGTTATTTGGTTTGACTTTGATAAATATGAGCCCAAAATAGAACCGGCAGATTTGTTGGATCGCATTGCCTCCATTTTGGTCGCCAATCCCGAGATGAAAATTTCTGTAAATGGACACACCTGCAGCATAGGAAACGACAAATACAACGAGAAATTATCGAAAAAACGAGCAGATGTCATTGCCAAGATGTTGAAAGACAAGGGCGTTCATCAGGAACAAATCAGCGTAAAATCATACGCATCTTATCAACCTTTCCGCTACAATGCCAAAGAGCATCAACGGTCAAAAGACAGACGTGTAGAAATTATTCCTTTGAATGAAAAAGGTGAAATGTGCGACTCACTTGGAAATGTTATTCCCGAACCCATACGTTACACAAAATTTTTAGGCAAGGAGAAAGTAAATGAAGGTGACCGTTTAGCACAATTTGCCAGAAAATGGTACGGCGAACAAGCATTTTGGGTATATATTTATGAAGCTAATATTGATAAAATTCCAAACCCAAATAAATTGGAAGAAAATATTATCATTAAAATTCCAAAACTTGACGAAACATTAGTTGATCCCAAAAATCCGGAATGTATCGAAAAAGCCAATGCTATAAAAGCCAAATATTTACAATAAATTAAAAAGAGAAACGTTTGGAGGCGTTTCTCTTTTTAATTTTTAAAAGAACCCAAAGGTTTTATTTCTTACATTTTCATAGTTCATAAATTAACTGTAATTTTGCATTACCATAATTATTATACTTGTTATGCACGACAAACAAACATTATTAGATAAACGTTATATGCGGATGGCACGCATTTGGGCAGAAAATTCGTACTGTAAACGACGTCAGGTTGGCGCATTATTGGTAAAAGATAAAATGATTATTTCTGATGGTTATAATGGGACACCTTCCGGATTTGAAAATAATTGCGAAGACGACAATAATGTTTCCAAACCTTATGTTCTACACGCCGAAGCCAATGCCATAACCAAAATTGCACGCAGCAACAACAGCAGCGAAGGAGCTACTCTATATGTTACAGCATCGCCTTGCATTGAATGTGCTAAATTGATTATACAAAGTGGAATAAAACGTGTCGTTTATGGCGAAAATTATCGAATAATGGACGGATTGGAATTGCTAAAACGGGCTGATATTGAGGTTGTTTTTGTTGAAATTTAAAAACTTTGAACATGAAAAAAATATTATTCCCCACTTTTATAGCTTTAGCCATTATTGTCGGAATTTTGATAGGTAATTTTTATGCCGCCAAAATTCTAAAAGTTTGCCCATTCACACAACAAACCGGCAATAACAAACTATCAGAACTACTGTATTTAATTGATCAAGCCTATGTGGACACCATTGATATTGACAGCTTAACAGATATAGCCGTAACAACATTGGTCAGTCAGCTTGACCCACATTCCTCCTATATTCCTGCAAAAGACCTCGCAGCCGTTAACGAACAATTGGAAGGCAGTTTCAGTGGAATCGGCGTTCAATTCAATATTCAAAACGACACCATTTTTATTGTAGATGTCATCTCAGGAGGACCTTCCGAAAAAGCAGGCATTCTCCCTGACGACCGTATTATTTCAGTCAACGATTCCAATTTCGTCGGAAAAACCATTAACAATGAAAAGGTTATGAAGACCTTGCGTGGAATCAAAGGCACAACCGTAAAGTTGGGTATTGCCCGCCGAACCACAGCGGAAACGCTCTACTTTGATATTATTCGTGACGACATTCCGATAAAAAGCGTTGATGTGGCATATATGATAACGCCTCAAATCGGTTACATTTTGGTCAATAAATTTGCAGCCAATACCTATCAGGAATTTTTAAACGCACTGGCACAATTAAAACAAGCAAATGTATCAAAATTAATTGTCGATTTACGTGGCAATTCGGGTGGCTACATGGATGCTGCCATTAACATGATAAACGAATTCCTCCCCAAAGATGCACTTATTGTTTACATCGAAGGAAAATCTTATCCAAAAACGCCATCGTATGCCAATGGAACAGGGTCGTTCCAAGGTATCAAGCTGGCAGTTCTTATTGATGAATTTTCAGGGTCGGCAAGTGAAATTTTTGCCGGTGCCATACAAGATAATGACAGAGGAACCATTATCGGGCGACGTTCTTTTGGTAAAGGTTTGGTTCAACAACAGTTCGCTTTTAAAGACCAGTCAGCATTAAGACTCACAATTGCCCGTTACCACACTCCTTCGGGAAGATGTATTCAAAAACCTTACACTAGAGGTGACTCTGAAGATTATGAAGAAGATATTTGGAAACGTTTTATGCATGGTGAATTTTTTTCACAAGACAGTATCCGTCAAAATGATACCATCGCATATAAAACCCTCGGTGGTCGCCCTGTTTTTGGAGGAGGAGGCATCATGCCAGACATATTTGTAGCTCGCGACACAACCGGGATAACTCCTTATTTCAATCAATTAGTAAACAAAAACTGCATGTATAAATTTGCGCTGAATTATACCGAAAAACATCGGGAACAACTGTCCACATATAAAGACTGGAAAGCTTTAGAACAATATCTGCTAAATCAAAATTTATTCCCACAAATAATAGCATTTGGAGTACAGCAAGGTGTAAAAGATTCACCACAAAAAATTAAATCACACGATTTAATCACTCAGCAGGTGAATGCATATATTATTCGAAATATTTTGCATGACGACGGATTTTTCCCTCTATTAAACAAATATGACAAAACGGTCAAGAAAGCAATTGAAGAACTTAATAAAACAGGCAAATAATGAAACTATTCAACGTATATCCCCTATTTGATATTAATATAGTCAAAGGGAAAGGTTGTTATACTTATGATAATCAAGGCAATGAATACTTAGATTTATATGGAGGACATGCGGTTATCTCTATTGGACATTCCCACCCTTACTACATAGATAAACTTACCAAACAACTTAACGAACTGGTCTTTTATTCCAACTCTGTCATCAACCAATTACAACAAGATTTGGCAGATCGTTTAGGTAAAATGTCCGGTTATGATGATTATTCGCTTTTTCTTATCAACTCAGGGGCAGAAGCCAACGAAAATGCCTTGAAATTAGCCTCTTTTCATACAGGGAAACGCCGTGTAGTGGCCTTTCAAAAAGCCTTTCATGGACGAACTTCGGCAGCCGTAAGAGTTACAGACAATCCGAAAATATGTGCACCCATCAATGAAGGTTTCGAAACAACATTTTGCCCTTTCAACGACATCGAAGCCGTTCGCAAAGAATTGGCAAAAGGTGATGTGTGTGCCGTTATTCTCGAAGGCATACAGGGAGTTGGCGGCATAAACATTCCGGAAAATAATTTTTTAAAAGCGTTACGACAGACGTGTACCGAAAATAATATTGTACTTATTTTAGATGAAATACAATCCGGATATGGTCGAAGCGGGAAATTCTTTGCTCACCAATACGCCGACATCAAGGCCGATTTAATAACCATGGCTAAAGGTATGGGCAATGGTTTTCCTATTGGTGGAGTACTCATTTCGCCTATGTTTAAAGCTACATACGGTATGTTGGGAACAACTTTTGGCGGTAATCATTTAGCTTGTACGGCTGCCATTGCCGTATTAGATGTGATGAAACAGGAAAAGTTAATACAAAATGCAGCGGAAACAGGGAGATATTTATTGGAACAATTAAAAACATTACCAAAAATTAAAGCCGTACGCGGCATCGGTTTGATGATAGGCATAGAGATGGAAAACATTGCTGCACCTCTGCGCAAACAATTATTGTTTGAACAACATGTATTTACAGGAGCAAGCGGAACAAACGTCATTCGCCTATTGCCACCGTTATGTCTGTCGAAAACAGAAGCCGATATTTTTATTTCCCGCTTTAAACAAATTTTGAAATAATCATGAGCGAAATACTTTTATCGTCTTTTCTCTTAATTGTTGGTTTTGTACTGCTGATAGCATCGGCCAATTGGTTGGTAGATGGTGCTTCGGGATTGGCTAAACGTCTTAACATACCGGATTTGGTAATCGGATTAACCATTGTTGCTTTTGGAACATCAGCACCCGAATTGGTTGTAAATATTATGGCAGCCATAAAAGGTAACAGCGAAATTGCTTTAACCAATATTTTAGGCAGCAACACCATTAATACATTAATTATTTTAGGAGTAACTGCGATCATATATCCTATTACTTCACAAAAAAGTTCATATAAAATTGAGATCCCATTAAGTATTTTTGCAGGAATCATCGTTTTATGTTTAGGTACAAATTTCTTTTTAGAATCTTCCACAGGCATATTATCCAGATTGGACGGCATGATTTTATTACTTTTTTTTATAATATTTATGGTACACACAATATATATAGGTAAAACAGGGAACGCTATGCAAAGTGAAAATTTCAAACCTATGAAATTGTGGATGGCTTGTATTTTAATTATCATTGGATTAGTTGGCTTAATCATAGGCGGAAATCTTATCGTGGAGAATGCCATAACAATAGCTAAAGTATGGGGCGTGAGCGAAGCAATTATCGGAGTTACTATTGTAGCATTGGGGACATCACTGCCGGAATTGGCAACCTCTGCTATCGCCGCCACAAAAAAGAATGTAGATATTGCCATCGGAAATATTATAGGTTCAAATATTTTCAATATCTTTTTTGTATTGGGCATCAGCGCAACAATTCAACCCTTAAAAACCTATTCCAATTTCATTATGGATACTAGTATGGTTATTTTAAGCAGTTGCTTGATTTTTTTGTTTGTAAGTGGAAAACAGCATACCATAAAACGTTGGCATGGAGTTATTTTATTGATTATTTACGCCGTTTATCTCTACTTTTTATTATCCAACATATAAGTTTATGACTAAACCAATTTATAAAATAGGATTATCGTTGAGTGGTGGCGGAGCAAAAGGCATCGCTCACCTCGGAGTTTTACAGGCATTAGAAGAATTCGATCTTAAACCCGACATTATAGCAGGCGTAAGCGCCGGAAGTATTATTGGAGCATTGTATGCCGATGGTAAAACGCCTAAAGATATTTGCCAATTTTTTCAAGAATCCAGTTTTTTTAAGTACGTATCTATCAAGCCTAAAAAGGGATTGATGTCCCCCAAACGTTTCCACGATTTACTGGATGGATACTTGACAGCAAAAACTTTTGAAGATTTAAAAATTCCACTTATCATTAATGCTACAGAATTGGTAGAAGGTAAAAATGTTTATTTCACAACAGGAACACTTATTGACAAAATAGTTGCCTCAGCAAGTGTGCCCATATTCCTTAATCCGGCAGAAATTGACGGGAAGATTTTTGTTGATGGTGGTATTTTCTGTAATATGCCGGCAAAAATTATTCGTCCGAAATGTGAAACGCTCATAGGTGTTCACGTGAATCCAATTCTTAGCGAAGGCAAAATCGATTCGGTTTCTGATGTTTTGGAACGTGTATATCATCTTGTAATACAAGCAAATACAATTGCAGAAAAAAAAGTATGCGACATTGTTATTGAGCCTGTAAAAGCACGTAATTTTGGTATGTTTGAAATTTCGAAAAGCCAACAATTATTCGATATAGGTTACGATGCCGCTATGCAAACTTTATCAACCTTATTTAATAAATCATCTAAAAAATAATTGTTATGAAAAAAACTCTACTGTTTATCATTGTAATGATGCTGCCATTAATTACGTTTGCCCAAAACTATAAAACTGCAGCCGAAAACAACATTAAAGCTGCCAATTCAGCTAAAGATTCTTTAACCAAAGTTACGCCACCTCCCAGCAATTGGAAATGCACAGGAATTCTTGGCCTCAATATGTCTGCCACAGGCTTATGGAATTGGGCTGCCGGAGGTAATAACAACGCCGCAGGAAATATTTTTGCCAACGTTTCATTACTGTACAAAAAAGATCGTTTGGCATGGGATAGCAATTTAGATACCGACTTTGGCGTTTCGTACATAGACCAAACCACTTTCCCTTGGCAAAAAACAACAGATAAACTGAACTTTACCACAAAATTAGGTTATGAATTTGCAAAAACATGGTACGTTACTGCCTTAGGAAGTTTCAAATCTCAATACACAAAAGGTTATGAATATAAAACAGACGCTAAGACTTACGTATCAAATTGGCTTTCACCTTCATACACCGATTTATCACTTGGTATGGATTGGAAACCGAACTCCATTTTTTCATTATATTTATCTCCGGTTGCAGGTCGTATCACAAGCACTACCGATTCGCTGTTACGCGCAAGTTACGGAGTTGATCCTGACAAAACATACCGCGGAGAATTTGGTTTAACATTCAAAGGTAACGTGCTTTACGATAAGATTGAAAACTTTAAGGTTATTTCGTCTTTATCATTATTCACACCTTACTCCAACAAATTCGGGTGTTTTGATGTAGATTGGGATTTAGCCATTTCATATCAATTTCTCAAAGTACTGAATGTCAGTCTAAACACTTCACTCAAATATTATGATTCTGTATTAATTGCCGGAAGCGACGGCGAAATACGACAACGCGTACAGTTTAAATCCGTCATTGGTTTAGGTGTTGCATACAGTTTCTAAATTCCTCTACTTAAATCCGCCGATTTAAGTCGGCGGTTTTTTTGTGTCGTTCCATAAAAAAGCGTACTTTTGCACGCTTTTAATTTGTGCTATCATAATAAATATAGCAAGAAACTCTAATTTCTCGAAAATATGTCTCTACAATGTGGAATAGTTGGCTTGCCCAACGTCGGAAAATCAACTTTGTTCAACTGCTTGTCGAATGCTAAAGCTCAATCGGCAAACTTTCCCTTCTGTACCATCGAACCGAACGTAGGCGTTATTACGGTTCCGGATGAGCGACTCAATAAGTTGGCAGAACTCTGTAAACCGGAGCGTGTAATTCCCACTACAGTAGAAATTGTCGATATTGCAGGATTGGTAAAAGGAGCCAGTAAGGGAGAAGGATTAGGGAACAAATTTCTTGCCAACATTCGCGAAACAGATGCCATTTTACATGTTTTGCGTTGCTTCGACGATGATAATGTCGTTCATGTGGACGGCTCTGTCAATCCTGTACGTGACAAAGAAATTATTGATGCCGAATTACAACTAAAAGATTTAGAAACGATAGAAAACCGAATCGCCAAAGTTCAAAAACAAGCCCAAACCGGAGGTGACAAACAAGCAAAATTAGTCTACGAGGTACTTGCAAAATACAAATCAGCACTTGACCAAGGCAAATCGGCACGCACCGTAACATTCGACACCAAAGACGAACAAACCATTGCTCACGATTTGTTTCTTCTAACAGCTAAACCGGTAATGTATATCTGCAATGTTGATGAAGCGTCGGCAGTAAAAGGCAACAAATATGTAGATCAGGTACGCGATGCCGTCAAAAACGAAAATGCGGAAGTACTTGTAGTCGCAGCAAAAATCGAATCGGAAATAGCCGAACTTGATACCTACGAAGAACGCCAGATGTTTCTTAATGAAGTTGGTTTGGAAGAATCCGGCGTTGCACGTCTCATAAAATCGGCTTATCATCTTTTAAATCTCAAAACTTTCCTGACTGCCGGAAGCGACGAAGTTCGTGCCTGGACATTCCTCGATGGTTATAAAGCACCACAATGTGCAGGAATTATCCATACTGATTTTGAAAAAGGATTTATCCGTGCCGAAGTTATAAAATACGACGATTTTATTTATTATGGCAGCGAAAATGCCGTAAAAGAAGCTGGTAAAATGGGTGTAGAAGGCAAAGATTATTTAGTAAAAGACGGCGATATCATGCACTTTCGATTCAATGTATAAAACAGCATTAAAAATGCTATTACATTGATTTTCAAATCGTATTGCCGCAGTTACAATGCAACTCTATATTTTTAATCCCGAACATGATTTGGCTTTAGCCAACGGGAATCCTTATTTTGATGTACCACGTTCGGCCAAACAATTCTCTACTGATTTGGCAGCATTACCATTATGGTATGCAGAACCCAACTCATTGATATTTTGCACTAAACAACTCTGGCAAATTCCAATGCTAACCCAAAACAAAACTATTGACATTATCCCACATAACATCTCCGAAGTAATTCCTTGGGGATGGAATAATATGATATGTAACAAATTAAGTCATCTTGGGATGCAAGCCAACTTACTCCCGAACGATATTCTTTTATCAAAAATTCGCCAACAGTCGCACCGAAAATTGGCAAGTAAAGCTGCTGCCTTTCTTCAACAAAAAATGCCCGAAATGCCCAATCCGGCAAAAGTATTGACAACTTTAGAATCTGTCAGAAAATTTGCAACCGAACATGAGGAAATTGTTTTGAAATCGCCATGGTCAGGTAGTGGCAAAGGACTTTATTGGTGCCGCAAAAAACTGACAGCAAGTTTGGAAGGATGGTGCCATCGTATTATAGCTAAACAAGGTTGTGTGATGGGGGAAGTTGCCTACAACAAAATAGTGGATTTTGCCATGGAATTTAAGTGTAACAAAAAAGGGGACATCTGTTTTGCAGGCTATTCGCTGTTTCATACCGAAAATGGCATTTATAAAAATAACATATTAGCCGATAACACAACAATAGAAGACAACCTGACACATTACATTTCCTCTGAAACTTTACATACAATTAAGACACTTTTAATGCAATTCTTCACGGAAAATTTATCCAATTATTCCGGCTATTTCGGAGTAGATATGCTGATTTTCAAAAGAATAGACGGCAGTTTCGGCATTTACCCTACAGTAGAAATAAACCTCCGTATGACAATGGGCATGGTAGCACGGCTTTTTTACGACCGATTTGTTGTTGATGGAACACAAGGAGAAATGCGTATTGATCACATTACAGAAAATGGCAATCTGTTAGCCGATGATGCCGATAAAAAAATCAAATATCCATTAACCATCATCGAAAATCGTATTCAAAAAGGCTATTTATCTCTCTGCCCCATTACGGAGGGAACACATTATCGGGCTTGTGTCATCATCCATTAAATTGTAATTTTTAATCTATCATAAGCAATATGAACATTTTCAGGCAGTTTATGTTCCATAGCGGCATGAAGTCCAAAGCCATGACTCATATGAATAAGATATGCCTTCTTTGGAGCAATACGCGCAATCTGTAACAACGCTTCCCCCGTGCTCTCGTGTGACAAGTGAGGTTTATCGCGTAACGCATCAATAATTAGTATATCTAAATTTATTGCTGTCCGGTAAAAAAATAAAAGCATATAAATTCGGTTCAGATTGCCAGTTAATAAGCAATCTGAACTGGATTTTTCAAAAGTAAGCCCCCTATTCAAAAAGAGGTAGCATATCTGGTGGAG